>JBBRDO010000001.1:0-129557 GCA_038203825.1 Chloroflexia bacterium
TTACTCCAAATGCTTCAAGGCATTAGCCAGGAGTGTGAAGCTGTTCGCCTGGTATTACAACCGAAGGCAGAGGGTAATTCTGGCTAACAATCTATCTCCTTACAAGCGGTCTTGCCTTTCTCTGTACTTCTAGACACTCCCGGTTGTCCGCACGGGCGTTTTGAACGCGAAAAGCGCGTGGAGGATGGGCAACGTTTTGCACGGTGGGGCTTGCTCTGATAGAATCATGACTATGCTTCAACCTGAACGGAAATCGTTGTGGCGGCGCTGGCATCTGGGAGCGCTGCTTATTCAACTTGGGCTGGCCGTGTTATTCACGTGGCCGCTCGTGTTGAATTTCATACCGGGCGCGGGCACGATGGTGCCGGGCTTCATGCGGGAAGACCGGGACCAGAATCTGTGGAATCTTTGGTGGACCCGGACGGCGTTGCTGGGCGGTCACAACCCGTTCGTGACCAACATGATCTGGTATCCGACGCCGATCAGCCTCTATTACCACACGCTGAACGTTTTCAACGGAATACTCGCTGTGCCGTTAATGACGGTGTTTTCGCTGCAGACTACGTATAACATAGTCGTTTTGTTTTCGTTTGCGGCGACGGGGTATGGAGCGTATCTGCTATTCCACTATCTGTGCGGCAATAAGTGGGCGGCTTTTGTAGGGAGCCTGGTTTTCGCATTCTCCGCATATCACATCGCAACGATGCGTAGCCTACTCCAGTTGATCTCACTCGAATGGGTGCCGTTCTTCATCCTCTTTTTTATGAAGGCAGTGTTTGCCCCGGCGTGGGAAAACAGGAACGCGGTGTGGGTCTGGGCGTGGCGGCGGGCACTGCCTGCGGGCTTCTTCCTGTTCATGGTGTCGCTAGTTGACTGGTACTACACGATGTACTCACTGATTCTGGCGGGAATGATCACGCTCTACTTGCTTATGCGCTTCCTGTTTGAGCGCATGCGGCATAAAACAAGTGCGGACTTCTGGCATGCTGTCGGTGAACCCTGGGTGAGGGCGGCAGCATGCGTCGTTGTCTATTTGGTGCTGGTTAGCCCGATACTCATCCCCATGTTCAAGGAGCTGCGCCAGACCGACTCGATGCTCCCGACGGCTGACGCCGCGATGACGCACTCGGCCGACCTGTTGACGTTCTTCCAACCCGAGCGGGGCAACCAGTTATGGGGCGGACTATTCCTGAATCGAGACCAGTGGCCGTATGGGTCCGAGCGGTATGAAGTCTACTTTACGTACACAGCGCTATTTCTGGCGGGAGCGGCGCTGTTTGCTACCAAAAAGTTACGACCAAAGCTTACGAATCAGGATTTAGTGGCAGCTGATCTTACGGACACTGAAGCGATGTGGACGGGCGGCGCCCCGACGCGGGCCAGCGAGGCGTTGCCCAGTGCGACTGAAGAGTTGCGGGCAGTGCCGGATGCTGGGGCCAGAGGGATTGCCTTGCCCGGAAAGTGGTTCTGGGCATTCGGCCTGGTGCTTTTCTTCTTGTTGGCCTTGGGACCTGTGCTTCAGATAAATGGGGTGCAGATTAAGTGGCTGTTCTCGCCGAACATGCCCCTGGTAATGCCGTACCAGTTGATTGGCGAGCTGCCTGTGCTGAGTATCAGCCGCAGCCCGGACAGGTTTGATATGCCGCTCACCCTGTGCCTGGCTGCGCTGGCGGGTTACGGGTTGAATGTTTTGCTTGGACGATGGTG
The DNA here is from genome assembly GCA_038203825.1 of Chloroflexia bacterium. Lineage (GTDB taxonomy): Bacteria > Chloroflexota > Chloroflexia > QHBQ01 > JADMIH01 > JADMIH01. The sequence continues at coordinate 1,708 of JBBRDO010000001.1, forward strand.
GCGGAACTGGAAGCTACCGAAGCGAGGGGCCGTTCTGTGTACAGGGGCGCTTGCGCTGATACTTGTTGAGATCGCCCCGATACCGTATCCGCAGCTTAAGGCTGACGTTCCGGCATGGTTCTACCAGCTTGGCGAGGATCCGGGCGATTACTCAATTCTGGAGATGCCACCTCAGAACGACTTCTGGCACGGCGCTTACCGCATGTACTTCCAGACTGTGCACGACAAGAAGATCTTCGGGGGCTACATCAGTCGCGAATACCCGCACCTCTTCCTTGCAAGCACACCTGGCTACCAGGAGCTGCAAACGGTAGACGGGCTGCGTGACATGTTCGCGGATGGGCCGCACGAATGGTATTCAGCGTTTGAGCAATACGACACGCGGTACATTGTGCTCTACAAGACGCGGGCCCCGCACAGGATCGATCCGCCTGTGGACGTGACTCCATCTCGTGATGCAATCAAAATGGTGCTCGGCGAGAATGCTAAACCGTCTTATGAGGACGATCAACTTGAAGTGTACGACGTTCCCAAGCCTCCGACGAAAGTGGCTTTCGTGAGTGTTGGCGATGGCTGGCAGCCTCGCGAAAACGGGCCGAACGGTACCTATAGATGGATGGCTGACAGCGCCACTCTTCGGATTGACTCACCTGAGGCAAGCCAGGAGTTCCTGACGTTCAAGGCGTCAGGGCTGGGTCCGCCTCGCCGGCTGCAGGTTTATCACGGCGACACGCTGGTGTTCGACGAAGAGGTGTCGGCGCTGCAGACCTATACCACGGACGGCCCGCTCGGATTGCCTGGGGGAGTGTCGACCCTGAGATTTGTAAGCCCGGAGGGCACAACGAGCCCATCGCAGCTTGGGATGAATACCGACCCACGGCAACTCAGCTTCGCGATAATGCAGGTCGCGTTGGTGCCTGTGGAAAAGTAGGCTGCGGGTTCAACATTGTGAGAAACTAAGCGCACTTGAAAAGTGGCCCTGTATGGGCATGGTTCGTCCATGCCGCCTGGCCGACTCCTTATCTGTACGCTCAGGACGAAATGCACGCCCATGGAAAGCCCTCGCAATATGACGCAGCCAGGATCGAGCAATAGACCGGAAGTTACGACACCCCGCAGGTACGTGGGGCGGTCAGGAGTGAGCACGATTGCAGCGCCGGGCGTAGCTGCTCCGATTCCGTTTCCGCGGAACGGTAACGAGCAAGCTAACAGTAAGAACAAGCCGGTTTCTTCCGGGAGTAGGGTACGAACCGTGGCGGTGCCGTGGTCGTTTCGGCTTGCATTTGCTGTAGCGCTGGTGCTGTTGGTGTTCTTTCTATTTCGGTCGTTTGGCTTGTTTACGGGGCCCGTGACGAATGCGTCGGGAGTGGAGTCGACCTATGCGGCCAGCGTGAATGTACTGGCGGGTAGGGTCGCTTCACCCCTTGACTCGGTGAAGCTGGTGCCTCCTCCCGCGCCGTGGTATGGAGGGGCACCTGCCCTGCCTACGGCCTCGCTGCCTATGTTTGTGTGGGCTTCAGCAGTCCTGACAGGGGTCTTCGGCGACGGTTTACTGGCAGGCAGGATTCTCGCTCTGCTGGCGGCGCTTGCGGCCGGGTTGAGCCTGTTTGCTTTGGTCCGGCGAGGCGCCGGGGCGCGCGCCGCGATATATGCCCTACTGTTCTACTCCGTGGCTCCTTTAAGCGTGGTACTGGGCCAGCAGTATTCGGAGGCTTCGCTAATCATGGCGATGCAGGCGGTGTCCTTGCTGGCCCTGTTCAACTGGCGGTCGACGGTACGGCCTGAGCTTGCGCAGGGATCGGCGGGCGCCTTCGTATGGGCGGTGATCGCTGCGGTTATATACGCACTGTTAGATCCCGGAGCGATATTTCTGGCGGTACCAGCCGCGTACTTGATAGTAGTGCCCACTTCGGCGCCAAGCGTCGATACGGGACCGCTATCTATTCGCACGATTCGCCGGAAGACGACCGAGTCGTTAAGAATAGCGGAACTATGGCAGAAGTCGCCCAACCGAGGACGATTCTTCGCGTATGCCGGGGCATTGGCAGCCGGATCGCTAATCTGGTGGGCGATAACACAGGCCGGGGCAGGGGGCATGTGGCTCGACGTACGGGACGGCGGTGCCGGCATCGCGGGCGCGCTGGGGGCGCTACTCAAGGGGAGCAGTTACGTAGAAATAATGGGCATGCTGGTCGAGCGGTTGTTGACGCTAGCGGGACTGCTGCTCCTGGCGGCGGGGATCCTGCATGGTGCACGGCCTCCGGTGCCTCTGCTTTTCCACGCCTGGTTCCTCGGCGGATTGGTGCACGTACTGTTGGATGCCTCGCGATTGCCGGGGCATGACGACGTGCTGCTGCCGCTCATCCTGCCGGCTTGTGCCCTGGCCGGTATTGGCGCCGCCTGGGCCGGTGCGCTGCCTGCGCGTCTGTATGTGGCGATTACGGAACAGGCGCATGAACGCGACTCTGATTACGCGATATCGCCGCACACGGCATGGTTACTGGACTTGCCGGAGGAGCGCATCACGAACAAGCGCCAGCGCCCGCAAGCCCAACTCGCGCTAGGCAGGAGTGTGGCCGAACGTTCACAAACGCAGAGTATGAAGTGGCGCAGAGCGTGGTGGCTGACGGTGGGACACGTTGTAGTGCTCTCAATTCTGGCGTTTGTTGTGCTGGGCGGGGCTCCAACGACGCTTGCTCGAATGCAGCCGAATGACCAGGCGCAGGAGGTGGCGGCGATCGGTCGTGATGTGGCCAATGTTGTGCCGCCGGGTAGTCGCATTATCGTTGCCGGGCCGAGCGCTCCCGAGCTGTTTTATTCAAGCGGGCGCACGGGGTGGTCGCTGTCCGACACCGATTTTAGCCTGGTTGCCGTGGATAAGTTGCAGCGTCAAGGAGCGTCGTATTTACTAAGCATCGATCAGGAGTGGCTGGGTAAGCACCCCGACTATCGGGGGCTTATCACCAGTTATGCGGTTGCGAAACTGGCACGCGATTACATACTGTTCGATCTGAACGCGAAGCCGGCGGGTAACGAACGGAGCTATTTCCTGGAGAGCGGGCACACGCTGGGCGGCGAGTTCCGCACGTTCTGGCAGAATAACGGCGGGGTCGCCAAGCTGGGGTACCCTATATCGGAGGAGTTGGTAGAGACCAGCCCACTTGACGGGCAGCAGCGCAAGGTGCAGTATTTCGAGCGGGCCGTGCTGGAGTTCCACCCAGAGTTCGCGGGCACGTCGAACGCGGTAATGATAGCATCGGTGGGTCTGTGGGTTACCAAAGACAGAAACTTTCCGAAGGCCGAGCCTGTGGAGAATACTGCCGATAAGTGGTACTTTGCCGAAACCGCGCACATTGTAAAACAAGCGTTCTTGCGCTACTGGCAGTCGCAAGGTGGCCTGGCGACATTCGGATATCCGATTTCGGAAGAACTGCCCGAAATTAGCAATGCGGACGGTAAGGTTTATACTGTACAATACTTTGAAAGAGCGCGTTTTGAATGGCATCCAACCTTCGCCGGCACGCCCGATGAGGTGCAACTTGGTTTGATCGGCAAGCAGGCTCTCGCCTTGCCGCAGCGTTAAGGTAAGGAGCGCAGCGCCATTCGCAGCGGATCGCATTGGTCGTAACGCGCAAGCGTAAACATCCGGGGACGAACGAATTTCTAATTTGAGGACCTGTTCTTGGAAAAGGTTGCTTCTGCGGTTTCAGCGAAAGTCGATAAAGGTACGGCGGGAGTGCAGGCCGCGGAGCGGTCGGTGCTGGGCGCGCTTGCCTACGCCGACCTCTTTGACTATCCACTATCGCTTCCCGAAATGGTGCGCTACCAGATAGACACGCGCCTCTCTCAGGAAGAGATTGCCTCGTGCCTCAAGGACTCAAGAAGGTTGGCGCGAGCGATTGCGCGCTCCGCTAATGGGTTCTACGCACTGGCGGGGCGGGAGGCGGTATTTGCTACACGCAGAGAACGCGCTGCCGCATCGGCACGAGTGTGGGCGCGGGCTCATGCCTATGGCAAGTTGTTGGCTCGTTTCCCATTTGTACGTATGATGGCCGTGACCGGAGCGTTGGCGGTAGATAACATCGCGGAGAAGCCCGATATTGATCTTCTTGTTGTGGCGGCGCCGGGGCGCGTGTGGATTACGCGCAGATTGATCGTCGCGGTGGTCAGGCTGGCCAGGATTCTGAGGGACGACCTTTGTCCCAATTACATCATCTCAGAGGACAACCTGACGCTGGACCAGCGGGACCTCTTTACGGCGCATGAACTGGCACAGATGGTGCCGCTTTATGGATTCGATGTTTATAAGAGGATGCTGGCGGATAATGACTGGGCGACGAAGTACCTGCCTGCCGCCTTCGGGGAGCCGCGCCGTACTGAGCGCGAGGCGAAGCGCAGCTGGATTCGGAAGGGTGTTGAGCGGCTGCTGGGCCTAGGAGTGTTCGACCGTTGGGAACGCTGGGAAATGCGGCGTCTACAGCGAAAACTGCGACCGAAATACGGGGAATCAGCCGAGGTAATCTGTTCGCCGGACCAGTGCAAGGGACACACTGGGCTGCACAGGCACTGGATTACGACGCGCTACGAGCAGCGATTGCATGAACTCGACCTCGTTTGAGTTAAGACCCTCGGCTTTTCTGGCGGACGTGGCACGTGAGGTTGCCGCCTATTTTGTGCAACACGGTAATCCGGTACGGAGCCGCGTGCGCTCGCATCTGGTCCAATTCTGGTGGGGGAGTGACAGCGGCGTCCATTATGAAATGGCTATGCATGAGCGAGCAGGGAGAATTGAACTCGGTCTGCATTTTGAATCCAACCCAACCCGCAACCGATCATTGTACGCCGGATTTGACAGATATCTGCTGGAGATTCAGAATGCACTAGGCGATGGAATGTGGTTGGAGGATTGGGATAGAGGCTGGGTTCGACTGTATGAAACACAGCCGATGGCACCACTGGACGAAGCACGCGTCTATTCACTGGCCGGGCGATTTTGCGAGATCATGGAGTGTTTGCAGCCCATTTACGAAACACTCTGACATTTCCACAATGCTGTGGAAAACCGCGGGCCGACAGGTGCGTGACCGCTATACTCTTTCGACCGAGCGGATCGCTTTATCGCGGTGCTCTTCACTCTTTGTTCGGAGGTCTTGCTATGGCGGCGCGCCTGTCGAAGTTGCTTGTTGCTCTGGTTATCCTTTTCACCGTGTCCCCTGTATTCGCCGGCAAATTTGCTTACGCTCAAACTGAGCCTGCGCCAGCCCTGCCGGACGTGGGCGCGCACGAGGCGATTGTGGTTGAGTACCCTAGTGGGCGCATCCTGTACGCGAAAGACGAGCATGAGCGCATGTCTCCGGCGAGCCTTACCAAAGTCCTAACAGCCATCCTGGCTCTGGAATATGGCAACCTGAACGACGTGGTGACGGCCACGCCGGACGACCTCGTGGGCGAGTCGACGATGGGGCTGGTAAGTGGTGAGCAGCAAACGCTACACGACTTGCTATATGGCATGATGCTGCCGTCGGGGAATGATGCTGCAATGGCGATTGCTCGCCACCTGGGGTCGACGATCGGAGCGAGCATAAAGAGCGACAGTAATGACCCAATCGTTCGTTTCGCAGCAATGATGAATGCGCGCGTACAGCAGCTGGGGCTACAGGATACGCATTTTGTGACACCGCACGGTCTTGACTCGGAAGCGCACTACTCGACCGCGTATGACCTGGCGAGCCTGTCGTGGTATGCACTACATATCCCGCAATTCAACGAGATAGTTTCGCAGCCTTATTATGAAGCACAAGGCCATGCCCTGCAGAACACTAACGAAATGCTTACGCGTTATCCGGGTGCGGACGGTATCAAGACGGGCTGGACTGATGGCTGTGGCCTGTGCCTGATAACGTCGGCTACGCGCGATGGGCACAGGCTCATTGCGGTGGTCTTGAATGCGCCTAACTGGTGGGTGGACAGCGCTTCGATACTCGATTACGGTTTCGCAAGATTGGCGGCGAAGCCCAGTGACTCGACAGCCGAGGTACTAGCGGTGAGTAAGAGCGGGGTGGTATCGAGTATCTTGGCTAACCCTGCCTCGGTGATGCCCGTGGCGCCGCCGATGGCCCAGGGGGGAGGGGTGTCGAGCGCACAAACCGAGGCGTCGAAGCCGGGAGTAGCCCAGAATACCGGACCGAGCGCGCCGGTCGTTGCCGAGCTGAGCAATGCTTCGATGGCGCCTCGAACGGAGAGCATTACAAGCGCTTCGGGAAGCAATGGACTGCTGTGGCTAGTTGTGCTGATTGCGGTTGGGCTGGCGGCGTTAGTCGTTGTCGCACGCGTACTGGGCTGGCGGGTCAGGTTCCGCCGGAATGCGACGAACTTCTCGCCGGGCGCCGGGCAGGTTGCCCTGCAGGCGGATAGCCAAATGTACAAGCCGGTGCCGCGGGCGACAGTGCGGACGCTCGGTGGCCCGCGGGTGCCTGTCACGCGGCGGAGGGAGCCGAATCTGCTCATGAAGCCGGAGGATACATATTTTCCGCATATAGAACGAGCAGTGGCGCTGGCAGCCGATGGACGGCAAGGCTCCAGCATGTCGGAGTTCTTGAGTGCCTTGCGCACTGGTGGTCCGATTGACGTCTCCGCGCTGGCCGAAGACTACCAACTTAGCGCAGTGGCGTTTTTGGCGCTGGCACGAGCACAGTATACGGCCAACCAGGTGTCAGATGCGCGCCAGACGCTATTGCACGGCATGATAGTACTGCCGCACGAACGAACTTTCCGGCTGGCGATGCACAATATGCCGCCGGATTAAGAATACTCCACATCGTGTCAAGGTGAAGGGGTGCGCGCTGCGTGCCCCTTTCTCGTGCCTGCCTATTGACAGAACAGAACGTTTGTGCTATCATTGAGGGGCAGTAGCACTTTATTTTGGGAGATAGAGCCATGAGCAGAGAGTTCAGCGAGTTTGGTGGTAAGACCGGGCTAACACGCATCAGCGTGCAGGGCGGGAACGGATATTACACGGTCAGGAACGGCGGTGAGTCGCCCGTGCGCGTGTGGGCGGTCAGGGGGGCCTACAGGTGCGAGTGTGGGCGTGTCGACTGCGCGCACGTTTCGAGCCTTATCATGTGCGGATTTGTTGAGTTGCCTGACGAAGGTCAACAGGCCGCGTGAGTATGGCCGGGTCGCCATCTCGCTGCGTGTGTGGCTCGGCGCACAAATGAAGACTTTCAGAGATATTTAGAGATTGGAGAAGAGAATGATGGAACGTGAACGAGTCAATAGACCCTCGTCCGAGATATATGTCTACGCGACGAATAAGAACTTCCTCAATATTTACGACGCATTGAGGATAGATAAGATTAAGGTGGAGGTCACGGGCTATGACCCGGAAACCAGACGCCAGACCGGGCACGCAAGTGCCTGGCTTGATAGAGCGGATGCTCGGCTGCTTACTCATCTGGTGGCCCACCGCCTCTTTGCGCCGGTAACGGGCGGCAAGTGGGAGAAGTTTGGCGGGAGCCAGCGCGAGGATGGTTCAATCGAGAGCCGAACGCTTGTATTTGAGTGGGATGAGGGTGATGGCGGCCGATTTGCGCGCAATCCGTACCGACTCACGATTTCAAACGGGCCGGGCAAGAAGACCTCGTTGGGTGCGGTGGCACCTGCGGGCAAGGCCACATCACTGCTGAGTATGCGTCTGACCGAGCCTGATATGATAAAGATCATGCTGGCCGTCGGTGCGTACATCTCGGCTTATGAGACGGCTCACCATCACCGATTGGTGGCCGAGAAAGTGCGTGAGCTCGATGCGAAACTTGCGGAACGGGCAGGGCAGCCGTCGCGCGGCAATGTTGAGGCGGAGCCTGAGCGACAGGCGCGGGTGGTGCCCTTCCAGCAGCGCGGCACGCAGGGAGAGGCTAGCACACGCGGCAACGCGGTACATGAGGGGCGCACAGCCTACAATGCTTTAGAGCCGGACGGTATACGCACCGGAATGCGGACAATCGCGGGCGAGAATGGCGGTTTGCGCGAGGGGAGAGCGAGCAGAACCGGGTAGGACTTCGTTTTGTGCGTGCAGGTTGAGCTCCTGACGGTCGGGGAGAGGCGGCATCGCACCGAGTTGAAGAGGAGATTAGCACACTGATATCGCAGAGTGATTAGCTTAGATTAAGGAGATAGAGATATGGCGAAGACATTAAACAGAGTGCAATTGATAGGGCGGCTTGGCGCCGACCCCGAGATACGCAAAACACAGGCAGGCATGACCGTAGCCACTTTTGGGCTGGCTACCAGCAGGCAATGGCCGGGCAAGGACGGCACGATGCAGGAAGAGACCGAGTGGCACAACATCGTCGTGTGGGACAAGCTGGCGCAGCTTTGTGGCGACTTCCTGACGAAAGGCCGCCTGGTTTACATCGAAGGCCGCATACACACCCGCTCATACGACAGGGATGGACAGAAGCAGTACCGTACGGAGATCGTGGCTTCGGACATGCTCCTGCTGGACCCGAAGCCCAGCGGCGCAGACGGTGACGAGCGCGAGGCTCGATCTTCCGGCCCGGCGCCCGTGGTCGCCGCTCGAAGTGAGAGCAGGCGGGTACCTGCTGGAGCGGTGCAAAATTCCTCTCGTGAAGCAGAAGTTGACCCGGACGAGCTTCCCTTCTAGGAAAGTGACGGCAGATGGTCGGCCGATCAGGCAAAGGACGAAGGCTGCTCCCCCGGCTTTCGTCCTTTGTCATCCAGCCAGGGGCAGGACGTATAATAAGCAGTGATGAACACACGAACCCAGCCAGGTGAACTGAACAGGGAGGCCGCAGAGACGATAGACGGCATCGTAGACCGGATTACCTACATCAACGAGGAAAACGGTTGGACAATCGCGCGCCTCAAGGTGCCACGCCAGAAGCAACTGGTCACGATAGCCGGATATTTGCCAGCGATCAGCACCGGTGAAGGGCTGAGAGTGGACGGCGAGTGGACTAACCACCCGCAGTACGGTAGGCAGTTGTCGGTCACGCGATACCAGTCGGCAGCACCGGGTACGCTGGCCGCTCTGAAGCGCTACCTGGGGTCCGGCCTGCTCAAGGGAGTGGGTCCGGTGCTTGCGCAACATATTGCGAACACGTTCGGCCTCGAGACTATGAATGTGCTGGATAACCATCCTGAGCGACTACAGGAAGTCCCGGGCATGGGTGCTCGCAAGGCGCTGGCAATTGCGGAAGCGTGGAGGGAACGGCGCGCCCTGAAAGAGATCATGGTCTACTTGCAGGGGGAAGGGCTGCCTGTTGCGCTCGCGGTGCGCATTTTGCGGAAATATGGCAGTGCCGCAGAAGGAATTGTGCGGGAACAGCCATACCGTCTGGCTGCGGAAGTGTACGGCGTGTCGTTCGAGGTCGCCGACGCGATTGCGGCCCGATCTGGTGTGGTCGCAGATGCGCCGCAGCGCGTGGGGGCCGGAGTGGCGGCTGTACTGAGGGAGGCGGCATCGTCTGGGCACGTATTCTTGCCGCTCGCCATGCTCGTTCCGGCGGCCGCCAAGTTGCTCTCCCTTACGCCGGGCACTGTGGCGGCAGCATTGTCCAAGCTAGAAGGGCTTGGATATTTCCAACTGGACGAACTTCTGCTGCATGGGAACGGCCCTGAGACGGTGGTGTATCTGCCCGAGATGCACGAAGGCGAGACCTCGATTGCGGAGGTGCTAAAGTCGCTCCAGCGTGGAACCGACCGGTTGGGCGTGCTCGCGGGCCTCGACTGGGAGACGGCGGCGCGCTACGTTGACAGCAGGGAGAGCGTGCGGCTGACCCAACAACAGCACGCGGCGGTTCAGACGGCGTTGAGTCACAGGATAACTGTGATAACGGGAGGACCGGGCACCGGCAAGACCACCACACTCAGGAGCGCGGTGAGGCTGGTGCAGGCAAAAGGAGGTACGATAGCGCTGGCCGCGCCGACCGGTCGGGCAGCGAAGCGGCTTTCAGAAGCGACCGGCGTTCCGGCCGTGACGATACACCGACTGCTTGAATTGCGGCCTGGAGGAGCCTACGAGGTGCGCACTCCGCTGGATGCCGACCTGATAATCATTGACGAGGCCTCGATGATGGATTTGCCTCTGGCTGCTGCACTGTTGAAGGCCGTGCCTGCGGGGGCACATCTTGTTTTGGTGGGCGATGCCGACCAGTTACCGCCGGTTGGGCCGGGTGCGGTGTTCCGCGACATCATAGCGAGCGGCACGATTCCGATTACGCGCCTGGAAACGATATTCCGCCAGCCGGAGGGAAGTGCGATTATCTCGAACGCTCACCGGATAAACGCGGGGGAGGCGCCCGAATTAGGGAAGCAGATCACGGACTTTTTCTTCTTCAACCAGCCGGGCCCGGCGGAGTGCGCGGCGCTGGTGGTGGACCTTGCAACCCGGCGCGTGCCTGAGAAATTCGGCCTGAGCGCAATGGACGACATCCAGGTTCTCGCACCGATGTATGCGGGAGTTTGCGGGATTGAGGCGCTAAACGTGAATTTGCAGGCAGTGCTGAATCCGCCTGCTCCCCACAAGGACGAGCGCCGATTCGGGAGCCGGATCTTTAGGGTGGGCGACAAGGTGATGCAGGTCGTCAACGACTATGACCGTCAGGTATCGAACGGCGAGATGGGGAGGATCGTCCGAATAGACCTTGAAGAGCAGACTCTGCACGTGACTTTTGACCTGGATTTATCAGTCGAGTACGCGTTTGCTGAGCTTGATGAGCTCGTGCACGCATATGCAATTTCGGTGCACAAGGCACAAGGGAGCGAATATCCGGCAGTAATCATGCCAATATTGCCCCAGCAGGGCAGGCTCTTGCAGCGCAACCTGCTATATACGGCAGTAAGTAGAGCGCGCAGCCTGGTCGTGATCGCAGGGTCGCAGGACGCGATCAGGAAAGCAGTGTCGACTGATACGTCAACAAGTCGCTTTTCGGGTCTCGTTGAGCGTTTGAAGCGCGATGCTCAGCCGTAGGGTGGTCGTGCAGGACACGGCGTTTTCTGAAATGGGATACCGCAAAGTGTCCTTGCATTGACATCTCCTGCCGCGGTCGACGGGGCCGGTCACTGGCAGCTATTCTAGTGTGGTGATTGAGCGGCTCTGCGGTATATAGAAACGGCGTTGGAAAAAGGCCCATTCAACGTCAACCGGGTGACCCTGTACGCTTTCTACGGCACTAACCAGTTCTGCCAGCTCTCGTATTGCGTCGTCGTCCAGTTTCTGTCGCTCGCCCTGTGTGCGGTCCAGGCCTCGCCATCCGTTGCCCGTACTTTTGCCCGGTTGAAGCATAACGTGCTGGTAGGCTAGCTCTTTGGCCGTTATTCTGCTGGCGCGTTTGGATACGGTGTAGCTATCGGGGGTGATATGGACCGACACTACGGCCTCTCCTAAACCAAACCCGGCCTCGATAAGCACCACGCTTCGGTCGCCCGTGACCGGGTGCGCAGAAAAGGCTACGGCCACACCTGTAACCAAGAGCAGCAGACCTGCCCATGCTGTCACCCTGGCTGAAGACCACATGAGCACTTGCGCCAAAGCAAGGATCCCCAGCAGAAACCACACGACACCGGTTCGGCCCAGGTAGGCCGAGTATGTATCGCGCCCGGTGTTGTCAAGGTAGCTGGGCCGCACCTTTCTCGATACTTCTACTGCCATGATCATCAGCAACACCAGTTCGGGCAATAGACTATCACTAAGCCCTGCTAACTTGCCGCCTGCGTAATAGATGACGTACGCCGCGAGCAATGGCACGAATAACTGGTGGGTGACCAGATACAGGGTGAGGCGCGGTCCCAGCAAGTGGGGGACAAAGAACTCGACCCTCATCAGTGCCAGGTAGCCCATCGTCGCCACGTAAAACGCAAATGCGATGGGCGTTGAGAAGAACGCATTGGCAACGGTCATTGTTATGACGAGGGCTGCCATCGAAGTGGAGAGCTCGTTGACCGTTATCAGTCCGCGCTGGAGAGGCCGGTCTCGGTAGTATCGGTCGTCATGTTCCTTGTCTTTCAGGTCGTCGGATAAGCGAAGCGTAAGAAAAACACCCAGGTATGTACCGAAGCCGACGGGCCACGTGGGCCAGTTTTGCAATTCCAGAGGGCCGCCGGCCTGCCTAGCAATGAACAAGTACTGAAGGAAGGATGCCGGTATCACCGTGAAGAGCGAGAAGCGCTCGATGAGATACGTAAGCATTCTCGCAGGGAGTCGCATTCGCGTCGCCGGTTTCACCCGCGCGCTCCTTCCTAAGGAGTGCTCGTTCTCGGCCGCCTCCGTGGTCGGAGTACTCGTTGGGCGGGCTTTCGGCACGTTCATCGCATGCTACTCCCCTCCATTTGCGGGGCACACGCGCTGTTCGGGCGCGGGTACTTGCCTCCGACCAGGGCGTTCTCCTCGTTGAGTTTCTTGACCCCCAAAAGGTAGAGCATTATGTCTATGGCAATATGTGCCAAGCTGCCTGTCACAAAGATAGAGGCCAGCAGGCGGTGTGGAGGCCGGTACACAGCCCACATCACGAGCACAATACCCACAACCGAATCGACCTGGTCAACCAGATACGATAGGGCTTTTCCAATACCGCGTGGGTGACAGCCCGCCGGTATATGCAGCAGCCTCTTCACAAAACTGTTTGGCAGCTCGGCAAGTGCGTCGGCCGTCCCCGCCAGCATTCCGAATCGGAACGCCCCCGACGGCATAGTCAGAAAGGCAAAGCCGCCCGGATACCCGTTCGGCTCCCACACCAAGGCTAACGTCCAGGCACTCAGAGCTGAGGCTGACGGCATTACGACCAGCCCGTGGAACGTCTTATTCGCCCCCAGCAGTGGCTCCCCTCCAAGCCGTGCCCCGAAATCGAGCGGCTTTTTGAGCCAGGGCAACAGATTGCGTCCGATCACCGCCGAGTGAGCCACCCCGCCTAGCACGAGCGGTAGCACCACGCGGGCGACGGCGCAGGTGCCAGGCGTCCGCGCCTTCGGCCCCGACGTATCTAGCTCCTACGCGGCGCCGGGGACACCCGGTCAACCAGACCAGCTGCCACCAGCACGAGCAGCAGGAAGGCCATGGCCATCGTCCAGCGCACAAGAAAGAGGAAATCATCGTCTGTGGTGCTAAGCAGTAGCGCGGCGCCTAACAGCTCAGTGACGCATACGGCGATAAAGCTATTCGCGGCCAGCTCGCTCCTCTTCCTTATATCTTGCGCCATGGTGAGCGCCACGGGGGTGATGGTGGCCGCGAGGAGGATCAGCGTCAAAAGCTTGACGATGGGCTGCTGGCCGAAGTAGAACAGGCCGTTGGGCGAGAAGAAGGGGCTCGACGGGTATAACAGTCGGACCACGAAGAGCAGAATCGCGAAGATCGCGCCCGCGCCAAGAGCCAATTGCTGTTGCGAGCGATTCATGTTGACGGTTGCCGCGCTGATAAAGAATAGGAGCGAGACAAACAATATGAGCAGGCCGGCAGTGACCCACAGATACAAGACGTCCGACTGCGGCTTCGTGACCACCGCGAACGACCAAACGGCAAATGCGGCGGCCATGGATCCAAGACCGAGGCTAAACCTATTGGCTCTCGCGCTCTGTACATAGCGGGGCAAAAGGACTGCGCTCGCCAGCACAGCGAGTGTAGTGTAGACGAAGAATAAGATGATTTAACCTGACAGATACTCCAGCTTGTTGAGCAAAGCGCTCGCGGTTGAGATTAGTCCTTCACCTTGGCCCAGTACGCCGAAACGTGCGCAATACTAGCCTTACTTGGCGGCATTCTAAGTCTTGCTTCATTTTAAGCGGCTGTGGTAAAACTGCCGGTTAACAAGCGGTGTCAGTTCGGTGAACAGCAGGCGCCTACCGGTTACTGAACCCTCCTGTACATATCCTCAATGGCACTGAAGCGTCAGGACTCAGAGACCATTATCTCCCTTGCTGATTTTCTGGTGATCTGAAGTGGCTCACCAGCAGCCATCGATGGATTATATGCCGGCCCCGCGCCAGCTACTGAAACTTCAGGTTTTACTAGATCACTGCGGGCCGCTAGAAGAGATGCGACTATGGACGACGCCCGACCAAGAAGATCTGTAGCCCGTCGTTTTGATTCGCCTCCACCTTGACAATAGGGCTCCGATTCTGGCACAATACGTTGTTATTGCCTATACGACGGCGCATTCCATGTGTACATTACCCATTCCCCCAAACTAGGGATAATTCGCCCTGAAAGTGAGAAGCGCTCCCCATGATAGAAGTGGAGCACCTGACGAAATACTATGGAGCCACCCCAGCGGTCCGAGATGTCACCTTCAGCGTAGAGCAGGGTGAGATCCTGGGCTTTCTCGGTCCAAACGGCGCCGGTAAGACAACTACCATGCGCATGATCACGGGGTATCTGCCTCCAAGTTCCGGCACAGTGCGTGTCGCAGGTTTTGACGTACAAGATAAATCGTTGGAGGCGCGCCAGCATCTAGGCTATTTGCCCGAGACTGTGCCGCTTTATACTGAACTGACAACCATGGAGTACCTTGACTTCCGGGGCAGACTGACGGGCCTGCTTAACGCTCGTGATCGCCGCGCCCGGATTTTCGAGGTCATGGAAGAGCTGAACCTGGTCGACGTATCCGGCAAGCTAATCGGAGCTCTGTCGCGCGGCTATCGCCAGCGGGTGGGCCTTGCGCAAGCGCTGCTCCACAATCCAGACGTGTTGATACTTGACGAGCCAACGGTCGGATTGGATCCCGTGCAGATCACGGAGGTCCGTGACCTGATAAAGGAACTGGGGAAGAATCACACTATCATCCTCAGTACGCACCTTTTGCCTGAAGTTAGCATGGTCTGCAATCGTGTGATTATTATTAACCGGGGCAAGCTGGTAGCTCTTGATACGCCGATCAATCTCGCCGAGGGCGTGGGCGACAAGGCCGTGATAGAGGTCGAAGTGTTGGGCCTACCCGCGGATGTTGCCAAGACCCTACGGACAGTCTCCGGCGTGAAGTCGGCTATGCTGACCTTGCCGGACGGGACTGCCAAAGATGGAGTTCTGGACGGGGTTGAGGCAGGGACATATACCTACAAGATCGATAATAACCCGCAGAAGGATGTACGGCCTGGGATCGCGAGTGCGCTCGTCGGCGGCGGATTCAGCCTGTTAGAACTTCGAACGGTGCGGCCGACGCTAGAGGAAATCTTCATTGACGTGATCTCGAAAGAGCAGGACGAGGAAGATTACGAGGACGCCGAGGGCTATCCGGACGAATACGACGAAAGCGGGGACGAGTACGACGAGGAGGAACCAGAGGTAGCCCCGCCACCAGTGAAAGAGACCGTGGCGTCAAAAAGGAGGGTACGCCGTTGAGAAACACTTTGTTTATCGCGGGCAAAGAACTCCGATCGTACTTCGTGTCGCCGGTGGCCTACGTTATTGTGGCGTTCTGGCTTGTGGCGACCGGCTTCTTCTTCTGGCGGTCGGTGGATGTTACCAACGAAGCTTCGCTCCGCGATGTCTTCAGTGTTGTGACGATCCTGCTGCTGCTCATATCGCCCGCGCTCACCATGCGCTTGCTCGCTGAGGAATCGCGAACGGGCACGCTGGAGCTTTTGCTGACGGCACCGGTGCGTGATTGGTCGGTGGTAATCGGCAAGTTCCTTGGCGCGCTGGGGCTGTACGCAGTGATGATCGGGCTTACGTTGTTTTACCCGGTCCTGCTGATGCTGCTGGGGGGCATCCCAGATTGGGGACCCATCTGGAGCGGCTATATCGGATTGATGTTGCTGGGGATGTCCTTTTTGGCTGTTGGACTTTTCGCATCCTCGCTCACCTCTAACCAGATGGTGTCTGCGGTGATAGCCTTTGTAATCCTTCTTATCCTGTTTGTAATCAGCCAAGTGGCCGGAAGCGTGTCGAGCGGAGTGGGTGATTTCCTGTCGAAGTTCTCGCTGACGGATCATTTTGACTCGTTTCCAAGGGGGATCATAGACCTCAAGGACGTGATATTCTATCTGACGTTCACGGCGGTAGTGCTATTCTTCACCGTACAGGTCGTAGAAGGTAGGAGGTACCGCTCATGAACAGTAGCAATCGTTCACTCATCGCCACGATATTCGGCTTTGTAGCACTTGGCATGGCTGCGATGGGTTTCATATATTGGGCGATCTTCACGACGCCCTCGTTCAACTTGAACATCGGCCAATGGGACGCGCTGCTGCGCATCCTGATGGTTGGAGCTATTCTCGCGTTTTCGGTATACCTCATCCTGGCTCCGCAGTCGATTGGGGCCGCAGCGGGCAAGCGGAGCAACAGGCTCGCAGCGAATGCGTTGCTGTTATCGGTGATCGCCGTTGGTATTGGGATAGCAGTTAACGTAATCTTCGACAATGTATCTACGGCACGTGCCGACCTTACCGCAGGGAAAGACTTCACTCTGTCGGATCAGACCGTCAGCGTGCTGAACGACCTTGAGAAGCGTGACGCGAACGTTACTGCATATGGCTTTTACAGCGCATATCAGCAGTCCAGCGTGGATCCCCAGCAGCTTGAAGACCTCTTGAAGGAGTATAAGGCCCATACCGGGCGCTTCACCTATCAGATAGTAGACCCAGTTAGCTCTCCTGCAAAAGCGAGTGCTCTGGGATATAACAACACGCCCGGCTCAATTGTGCTGGACAATGGCAAGAAACGAGAAACGGCCAGTGGTGCGACAGAAGCGGACCTGACGAGCGCACTAATTCGCCTTTACCAGGACAAGACCTACAATGTGGGGTTCCTGACAGGGCATGGCGAACGCGACCCAAACGGAGTTGACCAAAACGGCTTCGGCACAATCAAGGCCGACCTGGTGAAAGACAATTATGGCTTTGTCTCGGTCAACCTTGTGACGTCGCCGACGCTGACCATTTCAGACGTCGATGTACTTGTCATTGCTGCGCCCACAGCGGTACTCAGTGCCGCCGAAAGCAAGTCAGTGCAAACATACCTGGATGGCGGTGGGCACGTGATGATGTTACTGGACCCAGCAATGAGCCCAGAAGCGCTGAAGCCATTCAGTGACATGCTGGCAAAATACGGAGTGACGCCTGAGGTAGGCGTGGTGCTTGACCTGGCGAAGAGCTACAGCCAACAGGAACCATCGGTGGTCGTTGTGAACAGCTACACCGACACGCCTATTACGCACGCCCTCAACAGCAAGAGCTTGATAACGTTGTTCCCGTTGGTCATGGGATTAACAACGCCCACAACTACCGTGGGAAGCCTTGTGGTTACGCCTCTAGTGCAGTCTTCGTCTGGTGCAAACGCAAGTTGGCTGGAAACTGACCTCACGGCGCAGCAGGCAAGTTTCGACCCGGCGACCGATGTGCCGGGACCGGTGACCATGGGTGTGCAGATTGGGGCAAGCTCCACGACAACGGATACCGCAGCTCCGGGCACCCGACTGGTGGTTTTCGGGGACGCTGACTTCGGAAGCAACCTGGCGTTGCAACTCGCACCCAGTAATCAGGACCTGTTCAGTAACTCAATTTCGTGGCTTTCGGGGCAGGACCAACTCGTTTCGATCCGGGCCAAAGATCCAACCGCGCCAAGAACGATGACACTTGATGCCGGGCAAAAGAACCTTCTGGCAATAGTATCCGTGTTCGCCTTGCCGATCCTGGTGCTGATCCTGGGTGGCTACACATGGTGGAGGCGACGCTAAGCATATGGAACGCTATAGAACGACACTAATAATGGCTGTGGCGCTGATAGTCCTGGTAGCGCTGGCTTTCTTCCTCACAAGTAAGAACGCATCGGCGCCGACAGGATCACCGACGCCGACAACAGCCAAGTACATCTGGCAGGACACTAATGCTGTCAAGGCAATAGACGTAGTAAGCGGTACACAGAAAGTGGGAATTGCGAAGGATTCCACGTCGGGCAACTGGAACATCACTGCGCCGGTCAGTCGACCCGCAGATCCGTTCCAGGTGGGCAACGAAGCGGATGCTTTGCAAAACTTACAGGCGCAGTTCGAACTGACCGGGACGACTGATCTGACCGAGTATGGGCTGACGAACCCGCCGTTGCAGGTGACGGTGACGTTTAGTGACACCGGGGCAAGCAAGAGGGTCTTGCTGGTGGGATCGGCGACTACAGACGGGTCGGGCTACTATGTGAAGACGCCGGATAATAGCTCGGTGTTCGTGCTCACGAATACGACGGTAGAACCGCTGCGTTCATGGTTAGCCAACCCACCGGTGCAGCAACCGACAGCGACGCCTGTGCCGATCACTGCGGTGACGGACACGCCAACGCCCACGGCTACCGCCACAACGGTGCCGGGTGCAGCGGGGGCACAAGCAACGGCTACGCCGCCGGCAGCGTTGTCGCCTACTCCCTGACGGTAGAATGCTAGATTAGAAGATCTACAAAGAGAACCTTGCCGGTAAGCAAGGTTCTCTGCTTTATCTCTGTAATGGCGCTATCTAGACGTTGTAGACTTCCAGGCGCTGCAGGAATTGCTTGGGGATCCGACCCTCAATGAGGGTGCCGTTCTCCGTGTGCTCCTCTTGCCGAATTACGGCTACCTGGTGGATGCGCGATACGAGCTCGCTATCGCTGTAGGGGATCAGGGCCTTGAAGGGCGAGAGGGTCGCACTAAGGGCTGATTGGATCGCGGCTAGCAGGCTGTCAAGACCCCAACTAAGCTGCGCGGACACAGGTACGTAGCCCGGACCAAGCTCAAGGTCGGCAGCCATGCGCGCGCTGATCGTTGCCGAGTCGAGAGGTTCGATGGCCGTTTCCTTGCCATTGGGGGATTTCTTCTCACGGATAAGATTGGGGAATAGGCGGTCTATCTTGTTGAGCGCAACGATCTTGGGGCGGTCGCCAACACCAAGCTCATCAAGCACTTTGTCGACGGTGGCGGCTTGTTCTTCGGCGTTGGGGTGCGTCAGGTCTAGAACGTGGACAAGCACATCTGCTTCCTGTATCTCCTCAAGAGTTGCGCGGAAGGCCGCGACCAACTGCGTTGGCAGGCGCTGTATGAAGCCTACTGTGTCGGTCAGCAGGGCTTGCTGACCTTCCGGAAGGTTTATGGTCCGTGTAGTGGGGTCGAGGGTAGCAAAAAGCACGTTAGCAGCATAAACTTCGGAATCGGCAAGTGCATTGAGGAGGGTAGACTTGCCGGCGTTTGTGTAGCCTACGAGAGCAACGACTGGTAGCCCCTCACGCTTGCGCTTCTGTCGATAAAGCTCTCGATGTGCATGCACCTCTTTTAGTTCGCTCTTGAGCTTGCTGATGCGCTCTCGTGACTGTCTGCGGTCTACTTCCAGTTGAGTTTCGCCGGGACCACGCAAGCCAACGCCGCCGACCGCCTGACGCGAAAGGTGGGTCCACATCCTGGTAAGGCGGGGCAGCCTGTATTCAAGCTGGGCCAACTCCACCTGAAGGCGTCCTTCTTTCGTCTGGGCGTGGCGTGCGAAAATGTCCAGGATGAGGGCAGTTCGGTCGATGATCTTTGTATCGAGGATCTCTTCCAGGTTGCGCTGCTGGCTCGGTGTTAACTCGTCGTCGAAGAGCAAGAGGTCGGCGTGCGCCTCGTCGCGGGCCTGTTTGAGCTCTTCGATCTTGCCGGATCCGATGAGAGTGGCCGGATTGCGGCGGCTCATCTTCTGGGTGACTCTGCCCACCACCTCTACTCCAGCGGTAGCTGCAAGCTGTTCTAATTCATCCAGCGAGTCCTCGAGCTTCCAGACGTGCTTGCCGGTTTCAACTCCAACGAGGAGCGCTTTTTCTGCCGGTTTGTTTGTTGCGTGCGTTTGGGTTGTAATATGTTACTCCTAGGTAGTCGACGGGGGGCCAGTCAATTTATCTGGACGTCACACCGCAGTTGCGGCCGGCTGAGCGTCAAGGGCGAATAGGGAGCGAATGCGGGTAACCGCTTCGTCTACTTCGGCGTCAGACACGGTAAGGGACATGCGGAAATAACCGTCACCGTGTGAGCCGTAACTTGTGCCAGGCGTTATTGCCACGCCAATCTTATCGAGCAGAGTGTCAGCGAAGGTGCGCGAGGTGTAGCCTTCAGGAACCCGCGCCCAGATGTAAAGGCTGGCTTTCGGGCGGGGAGCATGCACGCCGATGGCGGTCAGTACCTCGCAGATCTTATCACGGCGCTTCCTGTAGATCTCATTGCGAGCGGGTATCCACGATTGGTCGCCGGTATATGCGGCTATTGCTGTGTCCTGAATTGCGCCGTAGATGCCCGAGTCGATGTTGCTCTTTATTCGGCCCAGCACTTCAATTATTTCGGCATTGCCCACGACCATACCGATGCGCTGGCCCGCCATTGAGAAAGTCTTGCTGAGGGAGTTGAACTCAACTGCAATGTCTTTGGCTTCGGGTACCTCGAAAATTGAAGGGGGCTTATAGCCGTCGAATGCCACTTCGCTATAGGGGTTGTCGTGAGCGATGATTATTTCGTGCTGTTTGGCCCAGTGAACGGCGCGCTCGAAGAAAGCAAGATCGGCAACGGCCCCGGTGGGGTTGTTAGGGTAGTTGAGCCATATCACGTTGGCAGCCCTGGCAACATCGAGGTCTATTTCGTCGAAGTCTGGGAGCCAGCCGTTCTCTTCTCGGAGCGGAACGGCAATGGGAACACCGTTCGCCATAATCGTACCAAACTTGTATACCGGGTACGACGGGTCGGGCACGAGGGCACCTTCGCCAGGATCGGTGAAGGCGAGAGCGACGTTAGCGATACCTTCTTTTGAGCCGATCAGAGGAAGCACTTCGCCATCCGGTTCCAGCGTAACGCCGAAGCGGGTTTCATACCAGTCGGCTATAGCGCGGCGGAGGGCAGGCTTGCCGAAGTAGTCGGGATAGCGCGAATTCTGGGGACGGCCAACTGCCTCGCGGAGCTCATCGAGCAGGTACTCGGGGGTGGGCACGTCGGGGTCGCCCATTCCAAAGTTTATTACAGAGACGCCTCTGGCCCGCAGGTCGGCTATCTTCTTGGCCATTCCGGCGAACACATATGGCGGCAACTTGTTGACACGTTCGGCAAATCTCATGAGTAAACTCCTCAGGGCAGCTAGGTTATTTCTGACATTATACTATACGTTTTGAGGCCGGAACAAAGCTTAGAAAGCCTTCGATGAGGTGCAGCACCTCTTGAGCGGGCAATTCGCGGGTTACGTCGAGCACCTGTCCGTTGTTCACGCGACGGAACCAGTTGGCCTGATGGCGCACAAAAGCGTGCGTGTCCCACTTGATACGCTGCACGGCGTGCTCCAGGGTTGCGTTTCCTTCCAGATACTCGCCAATCTGTCGATAGCCGATTCCGCTCATGGAGGGCAGCGTGTAAGCATAGCCCAAGTTATGCAGATGACGCACTTCGTCCACCAATCCTCGCTCGATGTATCGGTCGACGCGCGTGTCAATGCGCTCGTAAAGGACCGAGCGGTCGCATGAGAGCAGCAAGGGCAGGATTGCGTATGGGGGAGGGGTCTTGGTCTGCTGGGCGCTTATGGGTTCGCCTGTGCGATTAATGACTTCCAGGGCGCGTACGATGCGGCGCGTGTTGGTGGAAAGGATGGCAGTTGCTGAGTTGGGATCCAGAGCACGCAACCGGTCGTGCAGCACCTCGGGGCCTTGCTCCTCAGCCTCGAGAAAGAGAGCGTCTCGGTACGCCTGGTCCGGTTCAACACGGGGAATGTTCCAGCCCTCGATTACGGCGTTGACGTAGAGAGGTGTGCCGCCCGCCAGAATGGGCAGCTTGCCGCGCGCCAAAATGTCGTCTATGGCGCGGTATGCTTGTTCCTGGTAGAGGGCCAGGGTGTAGATTTCGTCGGGGGCCACCAGGTCGATCATGTGATGAGGGACGCGTGCCCGCTCTTCTTTGGAAGGCTTGTCGGTGCCGATATCCATGTGGCGGTAGACCTGACGTGAGTCTGCCGTGACGATTTCGCTGCCGAACATTTCACAAGCTTGCAAGGCAAGGGCGCTCTTGCCCGATGCGGTGGGGCCGAAGATAGCCACGAGTGGGCGTGCCGCGGCGGGTTCTGGATCCATAGCTTATTATACACTGGCTGAGCGCCGGCTTGCCCGGGAAGTCCTTAATTTGCTACAATTCTATCTGGCTAGGAATATAGGAGACCAGAAACATTGCGTATCGTAGGTGGATTTCTAAAGGGATTAATTGCGCTGGGGATGATTGCCGCAGTTATTATTTTTGGTGTCTGGGTTTGGAAGGCCACGGAGGCCGTCAACCCGATCAAGCAGAATACCTGCACGGGCTCCCAGACCTTTACCATCAAGCCGAACCAGACGGTGCAGGAGGTGTCAGACGCACTCGCCGCTGCGGGCCTGGTTGACAACTCATTCTTCTTCCGGGCTCGGCTGAAACTGCTGAACGCGGAAACGAAACTGCAAGCCGGCACATTTGTGCTCGCATGCAACCAGGATTATGATGCCATCATTAACAGGTTGATCACGCCGAACGACATCGCAGCCGTCCATTTTACCGTAATTGAAGGGTGGCGCCTGGAACAAATCGCAGAGACACTCGGGTCGTCGGCCATAGTTAGCCCGACTCACTTCCTGGAGGCCACTACCACTTATACGGGTGCAGTGAATTATATAAACGGGAGTGACGTACTGGCGGCAGCAGGTATTCCGCATGACCACGGGCTTGAGGGGTTCTTGTTTCCCGACACATATGACGCCAAGCAGGACACGAGTGGCGATAGCACGGACGCCGTCATTCAGGTAATGCTGAACGGTTTTGAGGATCGACTCAGCTCGCTTAGCGATAGTGGCATGGCGGGCGTTATTTCGGACGCAGCCAAGCTGAAAGTGGACAATAAGCCCGCGAATCTCTACGAGGTGATCACTCTCGCCTCGATCGTGCAGCGTGAGGCGGCTGTTGAGTCGGAGATGCCGGAGATAGCTCAGATCTACTGGAACAGGATGATCCCGGGCAAACTGGGACCGGGCGTTCCCATGTACTTGGACGCGGACCCTACCCTGCAGTATGCACTCGGTAAGCCTGGTGCGTGGTGGCCGCAGATCACCGACACGAGCTTTACCAATCCGTACAATACGTACAACAACGAGCTTCTTCCACCGGGGCCGATTGCCAACCCGGGCCTCGCGGCTATCCGCGCAACATTGCACCCATCGGGCAACGACTACCTGTATTTCGTCGCTAAGTGCGACGGTAGCGGCCAGCACTATTTTGCGAAGACGCTGGAGGAGCAGTCGATCAACCAGGCCAAGTGCCAGGGTAGGTAGGCTTCGGTCAGTCGTTCAGCACGCGGCAATTCGACGTAGCCGACGAGCGACACCCAACCGCTAAAAACAAGGAGCCCCACCGTGAGGCGGAGCTACTTGTTTCGAGGAGGGAGGTTGGTAAATTTGACGGCTACTTGTTACGTTAACCGGAGGTTTAGCTTGGGGCTACTGACCCGGGGGACGCTGCGCCAGGGTGACATCGACTGTCTGCTCTGTGGTAGCGTCGGGCTGTACGATTGTCAGTTTGACTGTATCGCCAACTTTGTAGGCCATGAGAAGTTCCATCAGCGACATGTCACTTGTTATCGAGGTTCCATTGAACTGCGTAATGATCGTGCCGGCCTTCAATTCTGCCTTATCGGCGGGACTGCCCGGAGTCACGTCAGTCACGAGAAGCCCGCTGTCGCGTGAGAGGTTGTAGTAGGCCGCGATCTGGCGCGTGATTGGCTGGTAGGATATACCGAGGAAAGGCCGATCAACGTAACCTTTACTGATTATCTGGCTGGAAATCTTTTGGGCTGTGTTGCTTGGTATGGCGAAGCCAAGACCCTCGGCAACGTCAGTACCGGTCGCGCCCGTACCGCGGACCACGGCCACGTTGATGCCAATGACGTTTCCTGTGAGGTCGAGAAGTGGTCCGCCGGAGTTACCGTGGTTGATGGCAGCGTCAGTTTGGATGAGGTCCTTCATCGAAGGCGTGGTACTATTCGCATCGAGGTCACGGTGTACTGCGCTAACCACGCCTGCGGTAACCGTGTTCGCAAAGTCGCCCAGGGCCGACCCAATGGCAACGACAGGCTGGCCGGGCTCAAGCTTGTCACTGTCACCGAAGTGTGCCACGGCAGGTACCTTGGAGGTCACTTTGATAACCGCTAGGTCGGAGAACGGGTCAGCACCCACAAGAGTGCCTGCTGTCTTTGTGCCGTCCGAGAAAATTATCTGCAGTGACTGCTGGCCTTCGACCACGTGGTCATTGGTGATGATGTATCCCGAGCTGTCGATTATGACGCCTGAACCCATCGCGGTAGCGGCCTGTTGTCCCAGGAAGCCTTGATTTGAATTGCCGAGCTGGTTCACAACAGTAACAACGGCGGGGCCCGACGCTCGAACGGCCGTACGGGCGTCAATAACACCGGCTTGGGCAGGCGGCGATTGGGTGTCCAACGTCTGATTTACGCTCGGGGTGGTGATAGTGGCGGTTGCAGGGGTGGCAGCTTGCACTGGCTGCGAGACGAGCGTGACGGACTGAGGCTGGAAGAACGAAGCTATGCCAGCACCACCGACGGCGCTGACCGCAGTCAAAGTGACGAGCAGAATTACCAGGAGTGAGGCAATGAAAATACGAACGCCTCTTAACATTTCCTTTCGCTCCGATCTAGTTCGCATATCGAGGTTATTAGGGAGATAAGATAGGCCTCCCCAGCTTTCGCAGTTGCTGGTCTTGTGTGCCAACCCACAAAGCTGCATCACAGCAGTCCTTTGGTTCGGCAAGCCCAACAGTAGGGAGGCCCAATTGTTTTCAGATCTACGAGAGCACACATTACGACGACCGCGGCTAGGTCCCATTCCCTATTTCTATTTTCGCTACCAGTGCCCTTACTGGTTCGTGCGCTCCCGCGATAGTCTTATTATCAAGCCGCCAGGTTAAAGTAAAGTGAGACAAAAATTAGAATCAGATTAAAGCTTTGGGGTAGCGGGGTGGCTAATGGCCACGAAGAAAGCTGAACCTTGGTGGGTCCAGCTATGATGTTCATATTGTGTTGCGTCTTAGCGTTTCTTCTCAGGATCCAATCCGAACCAGTCCCAAACTGCCTTGGCGTCGTCTTTCGACCAGCCATAGCTGTTTGTGAGAACGTCCCACTCGTGCTTGTTTTCGTCCGTGTAATGTCGCTCCAACTCCTGGATCTGGGTCTCACTCACCTTGTCGAGAACTGCCGGTCTTTTTTCTTCATTGGTCATAGTTGATTCCTCCTTATTTTTGAGACAGGATAATCTTTATTCTGCACGATCTATTCCAGGACGGCAAGTCAGACTAGAAGACGCGTGCCCCCAGTTCGACCGGCCGCTCGGGCTGCAATAGGACGACAGCGCTCTGACGGGAGATACCTTCGCCTGGCAAGCCCAGAACGAGGACCTCGGACATGAAGCCGGCAATCTTGCGCGGGGGGAAATTCACCACGGCCAGCACCAGCTGACCCAACAGGTCGTCGGCGGTGTAGTACGTGGTGAGCTGGGCGCTCGACCGTTTAATGCCAATGGGTCCAAAGTCAATCGTGAGCTTGTACGCGGGGTTTCGTGCTTCGGGGAACAGGTCGCATGCCACGACCCTGCCGACGCGAATGTCTACCAGGTCGAAGACGTCAATGGTCGTTTGATCAGCTCTGTCCAGGGGATCATCCAAGGGGGTCCTCCGTCATTTGTCGATGGTGAGAGGCGGGTCGTGACAGGCGCAGCACAAGTCTATTTTACTACAGCCGTGTTCGGCGCGCTTGTGCTTGGGCTGCTCGGACGGGTGCTCACTTAAATGTGGAGGCCGGGCTTGGTATAATCGACGGGAGATGGAGACACCCGATAGAGAGCTAAAGGCTAATTGTCCGCACTGCGGTTCTCCACTGGACCGCGCAGTACGTACCTGCTCTAACTGCGGCAATATTGTTGATTCACCGCCAACCCTGCCGGCGATTCCTCCACCTGTACCGTACATACCGGCAGCAGTTCCGACGTGGGCCGTCCGGGAGGTCCTGAGCGCTCCCGCGACGAAAGCAAACCAGAATAGTGTAGTGTTTGCCTTGACGCCGCGCCGACCGGCGACGTGGGCCTTCTGGGTGGGCCTGGTGATGAGCGTGGGCTCGCTGGTGTTTGCGATTTGTCCACTGTTGCTTGCTGTCGCACTGGCACTTGACCCGCAATCCGAGGACCCGGCGGGATTTCTGGGTGGAGGACTGTTAATTTCGGCCTGCGTTGTGGTGGGTCTTCTGGTGCCGGGCATTATTCTGCTGGTCGTCGGTCGACCAAGACGGTTTTGAAGGCTTAGTCGGAACTTCGATGAATTGTCTATGTTGGTCCGGTTTGATACAATAGTCATAATAAGAACGAGCGTTCAATATGCCAATACAGAACAAGATACCACAGCCCGAGCGCGCTCCAGGATTTGCCCAGCGTTTGGCGGCATTGCCCGGTACGCCGGGGGTCTATATAATGCGAAATCGTGCCGAGGAGATTATTTACATCGGTAAGGCGGTTTCGCTGCGCAACCGAGTGCGGACTTACTTCAGGTCACTCAAGGGGCAGGTGCCCAAGGTATGGCGCATGGTCGAGAATGTGTACGATTTCGAGTACATTCTCACCGACACTGAGCTTGAAGCGCTCGTGCTCGAAAACCAGCTGATCAAGAAGCACAAGCCGCGCTATAACATCCGGCTGAAGGACGACAAGACATACCCGTATATCAAGGTCACCCTTCAAGAGGAATGGCCGCGTGTCGTGCCGACCAGAAAGGTTCTGAAGGACGGAGCGGGTTATTACGGACCTTACCCGGGCATGACAACGGTTTATGAAACCATCGAGCTACTGGACAAGCTCTTCCCGTTCCGCACGTGCGACAAGGAGATCACCGGTAGGGACGCCAGACCTTGTATGCAGTATTTCTTGCACAGATGCCTCGGTCCATGTGCCGGGCTGGGGGACAAAGCCAGCTACGACGAAGCTATAAAACAGGTGGTGCTCTTTCTGGATGGCAAACAGGGCACGATTCTAAAGCAACTCCGAAAAGACATGGAGTCGGCGTCCGAGAATTTAGAGTTTGAGCGCGCTGCAGTTTTCAGGGATCGAATCCGCAGGCTTGAGAACGTAGCCGAACAGAAGCGGGTCTTCACAACCGCCAGCACCGATGAAGACGTAATTGCGTTTGCTCAGCGGGATGGTGAGGCGTGCGTGCAGGTATTCTTCATTAGAGCGGGTAAGCTGCTGGGGCGCGAGCATTTCATGCTGGAGGGGACCAAGGATTCGAACCCGGATGAGATCCTGGGCGGGTTCCTGGGGCAATTCTACGAAGACGCGTCATACGTGCCACCGAACATTCTCTTGCAGCACGATGTCACTGATGCCGACATAATCCAATCTTGGCTACGCGTGAAGCGAGGTAAGAAGGTCGCCATTACGGTGCCGCGCAAGGGAGAGAAGCTAGACCTGGTGGAGTTGGCAGCGCGCAATGCAGCAGAAACCCTTGAGCAGTTCAGGTTGCGTTACTTGAGCGACGAACAGAAGTCGACAGCAGCACTGACGGAGCTCCAAGAGGTGCTCAAGCTGTCGGTTTGGCCTCGCCGAATTGAGTGCTACGACGTTGCCCATTTGCAGGGCACGGACGTGGCCGGCGCGATGGTCGTCTTTGAGCAGGGCGTGCCGGCGAAGAAAGAGTACCGGAGATTTGGCATCAAGAGTGTCGCGAACAACGACTACGCGTCGATGCACGAGATGCTTACCAGACGCTTCAAGCGAGCAGCTGCCGAGAGAAGTGCAGCCGAACGTACGCGGGCACTGTCGCTGGCGCACCACGGCGTACGTGATAGGGGAGCGCCAGGTGCGGAATACGAGTCCGAAGCCCGCGAGCGAGAGGAATCAAGTTGGAACGATGCAGAGCTTGGGGATACGGTTGCCGAGCTCTCGGAGAAAGCAGAGAGGCTGGAGCGGTCCGATGCAGGTGGCCAGTCACACAACGGGGCAACTGAGGGAGGTTGGGCAGTTCTGCCTGACCTGGTAGTGATCGACGGGGGCAAGGGTCAACTATCGAGCGCGCAGAACGTTATGGAGGCGCTCGGTTTGCTTGACATACCGATGATCTCGCTTGCAAAGAAGGACGAGGAGATTTTCCTGCCGGGGCGTTCGGAACCGGTCGTGCTGGAGTTTCGATCCGAAGCACTAAAGCTGCTTCAGAGAGTTCGCGACGAGGCGCACCGCTTCTCGAATACGTATAATAAGAAGTTGGGTGCTCAGCGCGGGATTAAGAGTAAGCTTGATTCGGTGCCGGGGATCGGACCTGTTCGTAAGAAGGCCCTCATGAGGGCATTCGGGTCCGTCAAGGGTATCAAGGAAGCTAGCGCAGAGGAACTCCTGGCCGTGCCGGGGATGGATCGCGCTGCGGCGGCCAGCCTGCGGGAGCACTTGTAGAGGCTAAGACACGTAGGACCTTGCGCGATTGTACGTCGCTGGCAAAATTGGGAGGCTAGATGCTCGCAAATGAACTTGCTGCCACCGAGGCGGAAAGGTTCGCAGCGGAACTGAGGAAGCGACGGGATCTCGTCTACGAGTATCTTGAAACCTGGCCGGGTGCTGACGAGTTCCGGCCTGACGATATACACGAGGCATTGTTCAGCTATGTGCGGCACAGGGGCAAAGGCCTTCGCCCGGCGCTTCTCATGTTATGTGCCGGAGCGGTGGGTGGTGACGAAATGCAGGCTCTGCCGGCTGCTGCTGCGGTCGAGGTATTCCAGATCTGGACGCTGGTGCACGATGACATAATAGACCGTGATGATACGCGCCGCGGCAGCCCGACCGTGCACAGCCTGTACAAACAACTCGGCCATCAAAAGTATGATCTGGAGCCGGACGAAGCGGCACATTACGGGGTATCCGTGGCGGTGCTCGCCGGTGACTTGCAGCAAAGCTGGGCGTATGGGCTGTTATGTGATTTGTTGGAACGTGGGGTTAGTGCGGGCTTGGTCACCCGGCTGGTAAAGAGAATGGCTACGTCGCTTACCCCTAAACTGCTGGAAGGCGAGATGCTGGACGTGCAGTATTCACTTAGCACGGACGCGAGCGTAACCGAAGAAGACATATTGCGTATGCTGGCCGGCAAGACGTCGGCCCTGCTAGAATACGCTGCGTGGGCCGGTGCTACAGTGGGCCTGGGCGAGCGTGCAAACCAGAGTTCATATCCGGACAGCCTCGGTCGCTTTGCCGGGTTGTGCGGAACGGCGTTTCAACTCCAAGACGACCTGCTCGGGTTGACGGCGGACGAGATTGTCCTCGGAAAGCCCGTCGGCTCGGATTTACGCGAGGGGAAGCGAACCTTGTTGGTGCACTATGCGCTGGAGTCGGCGACGGCTGAGGAATGTGCTAAAGTCCTGTTCGCCCTCGGGAACAAAGCGTCCAAGGCCGCGGACACCAGGTTGGCGATTGACATAATATTGCGAAGTGGGGCTGCTGAGCGGGTTAGAAAATTGGCGGATTCGTATATTGGCCAAGCACTGGAGGTGCTAAGTAACCTTCCTGAGAGCGAGTCAAAAGACTTACTGCGGCTTTGGGCCACGTTCTTGTTGGCCCGCCGAAGCTGACCAACACATGAGACTTTTGGAAAGTGCTGACACGTGGCAGCGCGCCGCAGAGATTATTGCAGAGGGTGGTCTGGTGGTCTTCCCAACGGACACGGTGTACGGGGTGGGCTGCGACCCATACAACGTAGTTGCCATCGAGAAGGTATTCGAGGCCAAGTCGCGTTCACACCTGAAGGCACTACCGTTGTTGTTGTCCGACATTTCAGTGCTCGGACATGTAACCGAAGGCGCGAACCGCTATGTTCATGCGCTGTGTGAGCGATTCTGGCCCGGTGCATTGACGATCGTGCTCAGGAAGGCCACTGACCTTCCGGATCAGTTGGGGAGCGAGACGACAGTGGCCGTTCGAGTGCCGGATCACCGCGCGCTGCGTGAGTTTATAGACAAATGTGGTGGTGCCATCGCTGCCACTAGCGCAAATCTGTCGGGGCAGCCGGACGCGCTCGACGGGCAACGGGCTGCAGAGTACCTGGGCAACAGGGTGAGACTGGTCGTGGACGGCGGCCGAGTCAGGGGTGGGGTCCCATCTACGGTGGTAGACTGCACTGGCGACGTGCCCATTGTCCTTCGCGTCGGCGCGATAGCTGGAAAGAGCATCCAACGTGTTTGGGAGGCCAGCGGGTCAACGAATGGGAAATAGGACCGAACGCATCTTCATATTGACGGTGGTGCTTGTGGTGGGACTTGTCCTCTTGCTGACGGTCAGCGCCGGGCGACTGGGCGCAGGTGAAACGGGCGAGAGCGTCCCCATGCTGTGGGCCATGACCGGGGCTTTGCTCCTCATTGCCGCCACGGGGTCGCTTTGGGTCACATATGGCGCGAGGACGAGGTCGGGAGATGGGGAGGCTCTGCCTCCGACCAGGCTGTGGTTCTTGCCGATACCGCTTGATGCCGTGTTACCAGCCTTGACGGCTCTGGGGTTTGTATTGTTTGCCCAGCTGTTCGAAGGTGGTGCGGCGCAGATCGCTGTATTAGTGCTCGCAGCGGTCACGTTCGGAGGCCTTTTCTGGGCGGAGGCTCATGCGCAGCGCACGTCAGATGCGTATTTTGGCCTTGCCCAGACTGTACTAAATGTCGCCGCGCATGTGTGTGCTTTTCTGTTGTTCAGCACTATTTACGCGCTGAAACTGCGCTCTGTGTACTCATCGACTGCCACAGCGCTTGTGACTTTCTTGCTAATTTTTGAACTGTTATCAAGGGATGCGGCGTGGCATACGGCGCTTGAGCAGCCGGTCCAGGGGCGCCGGTCGACGATTGCATTGCTGTCTCTGGTGGCTGCACTGCTAGTCGGAGAGCTCACGTGGGCCCTGAACTACTGGGCCGCACTGACCACGCTGGTGGGTGGCGCGTTCCTGCTGGTTACTTTCTACGTCATTTTTGGAATTCTTTCACACTATGTAGATCGCACGCTGACACGACGGATGATGCTGGAGTTCGGTGTGGTGGGAGCGGTGGCGATTATCGCAGTATTCACTTCGGCTTTTTTGGGTCTGGATTAGGAGGTCAAGCGTGGAAAACAGTGGAATCTACGAAAACTTGCTGGAGGTGGAGAAGCTTGAAACGCTGATGGAAGACCTCCAGGAAGCTGATTCTCAAGGACAGGCGGGCACCCTGGACATGGACGGCGACTTGCAGGAACGCATGCGCGAGGCCGGAGTGAGCAACGTCGACGAGCTTCGGGCCAGAATCGCGAGCTTGCATTCCAAGCTGGATGCCTCGGAAGGTGCCTAGCTCGACGGTGCGAAAAATTCAGGGCGCCGTCGTATTGTTCAGAGTAGCGACCTGGTGGAATACGCCGTTCACCAACCGGTAACCGGTTGCACGCCAGCTTGTGCGCTCCCCCGTAGCCTGGTCGAATGAAATCAGGCCTGTTGCGCCCGGATACTCTTTTGTGCCAAGTACTCCGGCGGTGACTGCTGCGCGATCGTTACCGGCGTTGGCTACGTTGTCGAGGATCAGGTTGGTGGCGTCATAGGCATTGGCAGCAAACTGTGATGGTTTCGCACCATAGGCGGCTTCAAACTTATTCGTAAAGGCGTTGTATGCCGGTTGATCAGAGAAGTCGGCACTATTTGACACTACTAACCAATTGCCGGAAAATGGCGCGGCTTCAGCTCCGAACTGGCTGTCGAGAGCTGTGTCCGTTGCGAAAACGGTCGTAGCTGATTCATGCAAGGCTCTCGCAACGGCAATGGCATTGGCGACTGTGCTTGCAGCGTAGAAGACAGCAGAATTTCCCACTTGGCCGGGTAAGTCTGCCAGATTGGGCGGCGATATCGTTCTGCTGCTGCCGGCAAGGCCAGAGTAGGGAGTGGCCGCTTCCTCGAATGTTCTGGCAAGTCCGACGCTATAGGAGCTACCATCATTGAGCACGATGATGCCTGTTTTGTTCTCCTGCAGAGCCCACTGTACGGCGGCTTTCGCTTGAATTGTATCGGCAGGCATCATGCGAGCCAGGTTGCGTTTGCCAGTGGGGAAGTAATAGTCGGGTTCGCCTGCGTTCCACCCTGCCTCTGAGAGACCCGGCCAGGTCGCCGACGGTGTTATCTGCAGAAGCCCGGCACGGTTCGTGACCGGCAGTGAGACCATGGTGGCACCCGAGCTATAAGGCCCTATATAGGCAATCACGCTGGGGTCAGCGGCGGCCTGCTGGGCGTTGGATATCTCTTTTGCAAGGGACCAATCACCGCTTTCCTCATCGCTGTCGCTCAGGGCCACGTGCTCCACGTGCCACGGGCCGAGCGCTGTGGTACGCTCCTGAACGGCAAGTTCGATGGCCTGTTCTATCTGCTGCGCTTGCGGTGCGGCATATCCCTTTGAGGGCATAGAGGATACGATACGTAGTGTACCTATTGGAGGGGTCGGTAGGGCGTTGGGTGAATCACAGCCAAACAGCCCGAGTGAAAGCACCAGGGCTGTGAGCGAGAGCTTTATGATTTGCATAGAACTGTACACAACGGGTTCGCCCGCTAGTCTTCTCCGAGGTATGCTTTGCGAACATTTTCACTTTTGAGCAGATTATCGCCTGTGTCCTCCAGAACGATGGCACCTGTCTCGATGACATAGCCCCGGTGAGCTACCTGAAGTGCCTGGAGGGCGTTCTGCTCGACGAGGAGTATAGTGGTGCCGCTGTCCTTGTTTATATCGCGGATAATGCTGAATATCGTCTCGACGAGGATCGGGGAGAGGCCCATGGAAGGCTCATCGAGAAGCAGGAGCTTCGGTTTGGACATGAGGGCGCGTCCAATCGCGAGCATTTGCTGCTCGCCTCCGGAGAGTGTCCCGCCTTTCTGGGTGAGCCGCTCGCGCAGGCGGGGGAAGATGTTGAGGATGCGCTCCAAGTCATTGGCGATGCCTTCGCGGTCGCTGCGCGAGAATGCGCCCATCTCAAGATTCTCGTGGACGGTCATACGGCTGAAAATGCGTCGTCCTTCGGGAGAATGGGCTATGCCTAGCCGTACCATGTTTTCGGCCGGGGTGTTGTCGATACGTTTCCCCCCGAAGCGCACCTGGCCGCGTCTGGGGCGGACGACGGCCGATATGCTTCGCAGCGTGGTGGTTTTGCCTGCGCCGTTGCTTCCGATAAGCGTAACTATCTCGCCCTCGTTCACGCTCAGCGAAACGCCCTTAAGCGCGCGAATGTTACCGTAGTATGTTTCTATGTTGTCGACCTCTAACAATGCCATTTGGTTTTTCCTATGAGTGAAGTGTTCCTGTGTAATGGCGGGCCTTGACCGCGGTCACGAGGCTAGGCTTGCCCGGCGCCTTTGCCCAGGTATGCTTCGATAACTTGTGGGTTGGCGCGTACGACTTCAGGGTCGCCTTCGGCGATCTTTTCGCCATGGTCGAGCACGGTGATTCGTTCGGAGAGGCCCATTACTACTTTCATGTCGTGCTCTATCAGCAGAATGGTCAGATTCATTGAGGTTCTAAGCTCACGGATGAAAGCGATCAATTCACGCGTCTCATTGGGGTTCATGCCTGCCGTTGGTTCGTCGAGGAGCAGCAGTTTAGGATCACTTCCGAGCGCCCGAGCAATTTCGAGGCGCCGTTGGTCGCCATAGGGCAGGTTCTTGGCCGCTTCCTGTGCCTGATCATCGAGCCCGACCAATTTTAGAAGGGCCATACCCTTGTCACGTGCCTTTACCTCTTCTTCCTGAACAGAGGGCAAGCGCAAGACACTCCCGAACAGCCCCGCTTTCATGCGGCTGTGCTGGCCGACGAGGACATTTTCGAGGGAAGTCATGTTAGCGAAAAGGCGGATATTCTGAAAGGTCCTCGCGATTCCGAACGAGGTAATAGATGATGGCGAACGCCCAGTTATGTCGCTTCCGTCAAAATAGAGCTTGCCGGTGGTCGGTTTGTACAAGCCTGTGATGGTGTTGAAGAAGGTGGTCTTGCCGGCACCATTGGGACCGATGAGGCTGACGATAGACCCACGTGGGATCGTAAAGTCTATCTTATTGACTGCCACAAGGCCACCGAATTGCTTGGTGACTGCCACGGCACGTAGCAGGGTGGCGCTTCCGCCACCGGTGTCATTGACGGTGATGTGTTCGGCAGGGGGATGAGGGGCGTGCGTGATAGTAGCGCTTGGTTGGTTGGTATGCATAGTAGTTATCCCTCTTGGCCTCCGCGGGTTGATGGATCTTGCCGGTCCAGGACGGTTTCGTCATAGAGTTCGACATTGCTTTCCCGGCGGGCTTGGTCGAGGCTTTCGGGGTGTAGCTCGGCTTTCTGGCGTTCGCCCGGGAGCAGACCTTCGGGCCTTATTATCATCATTGCGACCAGTGCAACGCCATAGATCAGATATCTTATTCCGGAGAAGTCCGTGGTCTTGAGGAATCCTATGTTGGTGGAAACACCGAAGTCGTGTATCCAGCTTGGAAGACGGGTGAGTACGTAACTTTGAAGCATATAGAGGACGACAGCACCCAATATCACGCCTCGTATCGTCCCGACTCCACCCAGGATAATCATACAGAGGATGAAGACTGATACATTGAAGTCGAATTGGCCTGGACCTATGAACCCGAGCTTGGACGAGTATACGCAGCCGGCAAATCCTGAGAAGGCCGCACCCATCGCGAAAGCCATCAGTTTAGTTCGAACTGTATCAATGCCCATAGCGGCAGCGGCTAACTCGTCTTCACGAATCGCCATCCAGGCTCGCCCAATCCGGGAGTCACGCAGGCGGCTAATCACGAAGATGGCAACGAGAACCATAGCAAGAATTAGATAATAGTATGGGTAGGGGTTGGTGCCACCGAGGCTGAAGTTGAAGCCCGTCGTCGTGCCTGGAATGCCTAGGATCGGTGTGTCGACGCCGGACACGCCGTTAGTTCCGCCAGTGATAGAGTCGGCGTTCAGGAAGAAGGTAGGCACTATCTCGCCGAAGCCGAGCGTCACAATTGCGAGATAGTCGCCGCGAAGCCTCAGGGTCGGCGCGCCAAGCAGCATACCGAAGAAGGCAGCGACCAGTGATGCGATGACAATGAGAAGCCAGAACGAGAGATGTATACCGAATTGGGGTGAAGCAAGCAAGGCGTAGGTATACGAACCAATTGCAAAGAACGCAGCGTAACCGAGGTCAAGTAGGCCGGCGTAGCCAACCACAATGTTCAGCCCAAGGGCGAGTATCACGTAAACGCCCGTGTCGCCGAGGGTGCTGACGAGCGGGGCCGGATACAGTCCAAGACTGCTAAGGTCAATGAGAGGTATGATCAGGACAAAGAGAAGCAAAAGTCCCGACATAATCAAGCTGCGCGAAAACATCGTGCCGCGTTTCCCGGTAGGCGTTCCGGAAGTGTTGTTCGGCGGCGCCGTGCGTTTGCGTAATGCTCCGGACTTTGGAACTGCTGTGGACATAAGCTCGGCCTGTTTCCTTTCGCTGTTACGCTTTCTCAGTGACCTGCGTTCCAAACAAGCCCGATGGCCTGAAGACGAGGATCAGGATCAGCACCGCAAATACAATAGCGTTTGTCCACTGGATGCCGAGGCCGAAGCAGGTTCCGTATTGATCGCTCATGGCTTCAACGAGGCCGATGATGAGACCGCCAAACATCGCACCTGGAATGTTTCCGATACCGCCGAGAACAGCGGCCGTGAACGCCTTGAGGCCTGCCTGATAACCCTGAACAAATTGGACACTGCCGATGTATACGCCGTAAATCAGCCCGGCCGCACCGGCGAGGAGGGTACCGATGAAGAAGGTGAGGGTAATCGTGTTATTGACGTTTATGCCCATCATGGACGACGTGTCGTAGTCCTGGGCTGTAGCCCTCATGGCCTTGCCCACCTTGCTCCGCTGGACGAAGAGTGTCAGCCCCACCATGATGATTACGCACGAGAAGAAGACGATGAGACTTTTAAGGCCTATTCTTACGCCGAAAACGTCGTAGAACTGGTTCTTGAAAATGGTGGGGAAGGAGATTGGCGCAGGACCCCGCCAAATTTGGCCCACATTCTGAAGAATAAATGACATACCGATTGCGGAAATCAATGGGGCGAGTTTCGGGGCGCCTCGCAGCGGCTTGTACGCAATGCGTTCTACGGCTACTCCGAGGAGGCCGGTTAGAAGCATTGTGCCGAACATGACGGCAAGTAAAATGGCAATGATGTTCAGCAATCCGCCCTGAATAAGACCGGTTACGCCAAGAATATTGAGAAGGAGAAGGGCAATGAATGAACCCAGCATGAAAATATCGCCGTGCGCAAAGTTGATCAACTCGACGATACCATAGACCATCGTGTAGCCTAAGGCGATCAGCGAATATATTGAGCCTTTGGCAAGGCCGTTTACCAACTGCTGGAAGAAAAGCTGAAACCCCCCTTGCCCCATGCAATCAAAGAAATGTTCCATGCCAGCTCCTGGATTCAGATTCCATATTGTTGTAGGCTTTTGGGTGTTGCATGGACAAGCCCGGCCATAGGAGGCTCGGACTTGCCCATGCGTTTTTAGCTAGTCAGACGGTAAACCGCCGGGCTTATTTGAACTGGGTCTGGTCTACGAATGTCCACTTAGGACCGCTGCCATCGGTAGCGTCTTTGACTTCATAGATCGAGATCCACTTGTTCGTTGTGTCGCCGTTGGCGTCAAACGAAGTGGTGCCGAGTACGCCCTTGAAGTCCTTAGTGGCCGCGACAGCAGTTCGCACGGAAGCACGGTCAACGGATGAGGACGAGTTCAGAGCAGCGATGATGATGTTTGTGGCCTCGAAGCCGTTAGCACTGTATGCGCCCACGTCCTCGCTGTACTTAGCCTTATATGCTGCAAGGAAGTCTGTGGCCTCAGGAAGGGTTGATGCGTTTACGGCTGCTACGGTCGAATAGGAGCCCTTCGCGGCGTCTCCGGCGACCTTGGTGAATTCAGCTTCCTCGATGCCGTCGCCGCCCATGAAGGGAACGTCGAAGCCGAGGTCAACCATCTGCTTGCGGGCAAGCGCGAGACCATTAGAGGTCGTGCCTCCGTAGAAGACAGCGTCGGGCTTGAGTGATTGGATCTTTGTCAGGATCGTGCTGTAGTCCTGCGTGCCTTTCGGAACGCCTTCATGACCGAGGACTGTTCCGCCCTTCTTGACGAATTCCTTCTCAACGTTGTCGGCGAGACCCTTACCGTAAGTTTCGGTGTCGTCGAGGATATAGATCTTCTTGGCGTTGAGCTTGTCGTACATATAGTCCGCACCGGCCGGCCCCTGAATATCGTCAGTGGTGCAAACACGGAAGTATGTTACTTTGCCGGTGGGGCGATACTGGCCTGTCAAGCCGTATTCAGGCTTGGTCAGTGTTTCGTTGGTATTCGCCGGACTGATGTTGGGGAGGCCTGCCACGTTCAGGATCGGCATTTCGGCGCGAGCCACGTTAGAGTTGAACGGGCCAACCATAGCCATTACGGCCGGGTCGGCAATAAACTGCTGGACGTTCTTCACACCCTGATCGGGGTTGTGTGTTCCGTTCACAGCGTCATCGAGCGCATACATGGCGAGTTTGTATGTCTTGCCGCCGACCGTCACGCCGCCCTTTGCGTTTGCCTGGTCAATGGCTAGTTCGACGCCGTTGCGTGTGGGTACACCGTCAGAGGCGTCTGCGCCTGAGGTGGGTAGGTCGACAGCAATCTTGATTGTATCGCCCGAGAAGGGGGCTACAGCGATCGTTGGCGGTATTGTGGGTAGAGCGGCGGCAGTTGTGGCGGTGGGGGCACCGGCCGCCGTCGTTGCAGTTGGAGCAGCTGCCGCAGCCTTGGTGGCAGTCGGAGCTGCCACAGGTGTGGCCGTCGAATCGGCGCCACAGGCTGCAAGGAGCATACTGGTTACCATCAGCATGGATGTGATGGCCATTCCTCGATTAAGTCGTTTCATAAATAGAACTCTCCTCCTAAATTTCGTCGGAAGTCGTTTCGTAGCTCGAGTAAGCCAGCCAGATTCTATCGCTCGGGCGCTACGTAGATGCACTTATAGCCTTTTTCTCGACTGTTGGGTGGCCCGAACCCGGTGCTCATTACACGTGGTACGGTGCGAACTAGAGGGGCAGAATCACCTCCCTATGGAAAAGGATCGACGTCTACTCTCAAAGGAGAAGGCAGTCTTCGTGGGAGAGCCTGGTGTTACCAATGCTCTAACCGGCCGGACGCCTGTGTTTGGCGCTAAGCGTAGGGGCATTATAGTGGAAAATCTCGCGCCCTGTCAAGCACTAAATCAAGGGGAAAATCACGCGGTTGGAACGGCAGCCTCCGCAGCCCATGGTGCGCCGAGCACCCATGTAACTTTTGAAAGGGAAAGCGCTCTCTGTCTCCAGGCTAGGCACTCGTTCTAAACTTTCAGGCCAACGTGCTATGTGTTGCCTACACGGAACAGGGACGGAAGCCGCAAGAAGCTCCGTCCCTGTTTTGCGCGTTAGACCAAGATGTCTGCGATTGCTAGCGAACCTGGCAGGAGGGGAAGAAGGTGTTAGACACAATCTTGCTTGCCTGGCCTCTGGTGGCGTTAGCACCTGGCCTGAAGTAGGGCAGGTTGTTGGGTCCGCATGGCTCTCCAGTGCCACCGCACGGGTAGCCGTTGATGATGCCTCTGTCACTCAATCTCCAGATGAAGTCGTAGAAGGTTGAGCCTGGAGCGACATCCTCGTATTGCTGGGCACCCGGTGTGTCGTTGTACCCGGCTGCATTAGCATCTATCTTGGATAGCTGGCCACGCGTCACGTTGGCGTTGGGTCGGAAGTAGGGGAGGTTGCTAGGTCCGCATGGCTCGCCTACTCCTCCGCATGGATAGCCTGTGACGTACCCTCGGTCTGACAGTCTCCAGACATAGTCGAAGAAGGTAGAGCCTACTGCGACGTCCTCATATTGCTGGGCACCTGGGGGCTCGTTGAAGCCGGCAGAGTTAGCAGCAATCTTGGCGAACTGTCCTCTCGTGACGTTGTTACCGGGGCGGAAGTAGGGGTCATTGGTTCCGTTACAGGGTTCACTTGGGCCACCGCATGGGTATCCGTTGATGATGCCTCGGCAGGCCAGACACTGGATGTAGGGGTAGAATGTGCTGCCCACGGGAACGTCCTCGAAGGAGAGGGTGCAGACCGTTGGTGTTTCGGTTGGGCTACCTGCAACTGGGGTATCGGTTGCTACTGCGGTATCGGTCGCAACGGGCGTATCAGTGGCAATAGGCGTGTCGGTCGGGACAGGTGTATCTGTCGCGATTGGTGTCGGAGTGGCGCCGCCACCGGTGCAGCCTGGGAACTTGAACGAGCCGATGCGCGTTCGCCAGCCATTGCTGCTGGTAGTGGGCACGTACTCGCTTACGAACCAAAAGGTGCAGTCGTCCACTGGATCGACAGTCATGTCGCTATAGTCGCCCCATCGTTGGGAACTGGTCTGTGAGCCCGTGCCGGCGACCATGGTGGCTTCGCCCTGCGGCATGGTGCCCAGAGGGTCGCCTGCAAGTCGTCCGGTGTAGTAGATGCTGGGGAAGAGCGTCGCATTGCCGGCGCTGTAGCCGAGAGCCATGTTTCCATCGTGGTCCATGGCCAGGCTGCCCATCCAACGGTGAATGCCGTCGGTAAGGCCGGGGGCGTAAGTTCCCTGCTGGTAGATTATTGGACTGGAGGCAGGACTGCGAACTTCCCACCAGTTAATTCCGGATACCTCACCGTTCGGCCCGGTGCCGGCGCTAACCGATTGGTTGGTTACCAGGGACTCAAAGCTGCCCATGTTGCGATAGGCCAGCCTGAAGATTGGCCGCTGTCTGTATCCCTGGTGGTCGATCCTGTTGGCTGTGCCGGGCTGCGGTATGCAGTTACGGCCACCACCACAGAGTGCGAGTACGGAGTTGAAGGGAGCGGTCGGAAGGGTGTTAGCCAGGGTGAAAGTCGAGTTGGCGGGAGTGCCGAAGTCGACATGGAACTTCCAGAGTGTCAGTGCATCGTTGGGAGCTCCGTAGCCACCATTGTTGTCCTCCGAGCCCATGTAGTACTCGTCGCTGCCGGCAGGCGGCAGCGTGCTTCCATCAATGTCAGCCGGCAGAATGCCATCACCAACAACGTAGGCAGGGGACGGCGGAGCAAGGAACGAGATTACCTGCGGATTCGGGTTACCGGCGATCATTTGCGCCCTATTCAAGGCATAAGCACCGACACCGACGAAAGTCGAGCCCCCGGCGAATTCCCTCGTACTTATATGGTATGCGTCGCTCCAGACGCCGTATTTCGGGTAATCTCCAAAGTTGTTTCCGTTGCCCACCGGGAAGGCCCAGCGGTAATAGGCGCCGGTCGGATCCCCGGTCTGGGAGAGGGCAACGCAGTTGTAGTACGGTGCACTGGCCGTGAACTGGCTCAGGAGCCACCGGTCCGCCAACTGATCATAAAGCACCACGGGATCGCCATCGTTGTGAGTCTGGCAACCACCGCCGAAGCCCGACCAGAGCGTGTTGTTAGCGGCCGGTCCGTAGAGAGAAGTGCCGGTCTTGTTGTAGATTTGGAAGTCCAGGTTTGTCATTACAACGTAGTTGTTAGTGCCAACCTCGCCATTGGGGTCCGGAGGAGAGCAGCCGCAGAG
Organism: Chloroflexia bacterium; assembly: GCA_038203825.1. Classification (GTDB taxonomy): domain Bacteria; phylum Chloroflexota; class Chloroflexia; order QHBQ01; family JADMIH01; genus JADMIH01. Next base: position 42,341 of record JBBRDO010000001.1, read on the forward strand.
GTTGGGCGGACCATCGAAGCTCAGCAGGGGTGTTGGCATCGCCAGTGGGCCGACCAGGCTCTGGACCAGACTGCTGATAGGTGAATCGGTGGCATTACCGACAGCGTGGGTATCGCCGTTGGGGCCTCCCTCCTGCAGATCACGCGTAGCACCTTGTGTGACAGCGAGCGGGACAATTTCGCGCAGGGGTGATGACACATCAAATTTGACGGCAGTGCTCACGGTGGGCTGCAAAGTGGGGTAGTTGGCTGCCTCAGTTCCGTGAGTGCCTAGCGGTGGGGCGGCTGCCTCTGATGTCTTGTCGGCCACCACGAAGCCCGAGATTGCCAGCGCTGCCAGCAGTAGCAACATCAGGGGCGCGTATTTTCTTGCCAATTGATTCTCCTTTCGAGCAAAAGAACGATTGTTCGTTGCGTTGGAGGAGTAAGGCGCGCGACATTCCTACCGTGAATTACCTTACCATAAGGATAACAGCTCGAGCGCGCGAATCCTGGCAACGTCCATTCATCATAATTGACTGCTAATCATCTGTCAATTTTGGGCCGATAAAGGACCAGGTGCTGGGCAAACAGTTCGCCTACGTGCTGTGCGTACTCTTTTACTGGATAGCGTTTAGGCGGGCTTGAGCTTGAGTCTTCCAACGGTTTTCGCCCTGGCTGTTGTCTAGCGTGCTTTGGTAGGCTTTGATGGCGTTCGCTTTGTCGCCCAAGATTTCGTAGACCTCGCCCATATGGAAGTAGGATTCAACGAAACTTGACCTGGCAGTGACGGCTGCCTGGAACTCGGTGAGCGCGTCAGTGAATCGCTTGCGGTCAACATACGCCAGGCCGACTTTGTTGTGGGCATCGGGGTTGTCGGGTGCGACGTCGCGTGCCTCTTCCCACACTTGGAGGGCCTTATCCGGCTGGCCGGCCGTCTGGTACATGTCTCCTAACTGACTCCGAATAGAAACATCGGTCGGATTCTGCGAAACCAGGATTTCGAGTTGCTCGGCGGCTTGCGAGGGGAAGTTGTGGTCGCGGTACCAGTCGACCAACTTCTGGCGGGCGTCGTGATCTCTGGGGTTGGCCGTTACGTTCGCGATTAGACCCTTGAGCACGGGGTCGTCGACGGGCGGGGTGGGGGCCGGGATGGGGGTGCTAGTGGGGAGGGGCGTGATCGAGATGCCCGGCAGACCAGAGCCTTCGACAGGAGAGCCCACAAAGTTGCGCGGGTCTCGCTCGCCGTGGTTTACCTGATAGATTACGGTGCCCGGCACGCTGGCAGGGTTATCGGAGCGGAAGACTTCAGTCAAGAGTCCGACTTTGGGGTCGGCCATCTGAGCGAACTTCTTGACGCCCGAGTCGCCTGCCTTCGCCTGTTCGACTTGACCAAGGTAAATGTAGTCGATATCGTACTTGCTGATGATGGTTAGCGCCGTCTGCACGTTCGGGGTAGTGAAGAACATGTTCATGTCGTTACGGCGATCGCCAACTAGACGGGCGTAGGCGTCGGAGCGCTGCTCCTCTTGGTGCAAGCCCCCGATGACCATTGGCAAGCCCGTGTTAGAGGCTACACGCATTCCACCTGCACGGTAGTATTCCAGAGGCAGCTCGGCAATTGTATGGAGACCGGTTACATGCTGGTTCAGCCAGTTTATGCCTTCGAGATCATATTTCATCTTGACAAAGACACTGGTCTGGGCGTCCAGGTTCGGCGAGAAGGTGGCATTCTGCATGTAACTGAGGCCGTTGAGCGTCCCGAGAGGCGCGTTGGGATCGACACGCTCTCTGACTTTGGAGGGAGTTCCGTAGAGGGGGTAAAGGAACCCAACCGCAAGCAAGAACGCGAAAAGCACTGCCCAGATGGCCTTGCCTATACTCCACCTGAAGCGCAGGAGGTCCGGGGGCTTTTGCTCGGGGATTACCTCTATGTCGTAATTCTCAACCGTTGAGACAGGCTCAACTTGGGCCTGAGGGGTGGGTGGGGTGTAGGTTACGCCCTCAGGCAAAGTTGCGCGCCTCAAGCGGCGCATTGCAACCTGCGGTATAGGAGGTTCGCCTACCGTGAGCGTAGAGGGTGTCTCCAGCGGAGCGGTGGGCTCGGGCGCAACGGGCAGAGGGCCGGTGTCGGTGCTCGCTCGCTCGATAGCATCCGTTGACCACGAGAGCCAGTTGTTTCCGCCGTTTTGCGATAGCTGCGAGGTATAAGCGCGCTGCCCCGTGGCGTCGCCAGCCACCTGTATCAAGGCTGGCGTAACTGACCCACGGTTGGGCGCGTCTGCGATTGGGGCGCCATTTGTCCTGCTTTCCTGACCGTCTGCGGGAATGACCTCGGTTTGAGTTACAGTGCGTGTTCGTTTCTTCTCGACCGAGTCGCGGAGCCCGAAAAGGATGTAGTAAATCGAGGCGGCGCCGCCCACAGCGAAAAGTCCCCATGCCTGGATGTAGAATTTGAATACCGTGTTGCTGCGATATTGATCGCCGCCGGACATAAAGTCTGCAAGGTAAACCACTTCGAGGCCGATCGTCACCAGGAGAGCGACGACCAGAAGCAGTCCGCCGGTGAGGGCTGCCACAGAACGGGTTGTTGCTAACAGTGTGCCGGTGATACCACCAATGAGGGCAAGAAGTAGTGCCATGAGGGGCTGACCGGTAACAATTTGCAGGACGGTGGCTGCGGCAGTGGCGGCCAGGATTGCAAAGCCGAGCCACAGGGGGATAACGCCCGGTTGTGAATCAATCGTGCGCATGACAACGCGTCGTTCTCGCTCGACTTGCGTGTGGGCGTCCGCTACCCAGCTGTTCAGAGCTTCGTTTGGTGTGGCGTCCACCTCAGTCGTATAACCGTTCGTTGACGGCGGGATCGCCTGGTTGAAGCTATCGGGTTCAACGAAGGGTCCGGCGTCGGCGGCGCCCCCGGCTCCGTTGGCCACGGGATCCGTTGGACCGGTGCCTTCCATCGTGGGAGTGGTAATTGGTTCGTCTTCTGCGCCTGAACCCGAGAAGGCCGCCGTCCAGCCGGCAGCGTCGCCGTCGGAGTATGCGGGCGCGAGGCGCAAAGTCGCACGGCGCAAGCGAGAGGCACGCGGGGTGCCTTCCGGCATTAGAGGCGTCTGCGAGCTACTCGCTACTGTCGAGACAATTTCGCGCCGGGGCGTTGTGCGGCCCGATGAAGGCACGATGCCGAACAGGTCGATGAGCGAATCCCGCCAGGGGAAGTTCCACAGGCGGACGAGAAGGTACGTGACGCCGATGAAGACAAAGATGCCCCACACTACCAGGAACTCCCAGATGGTCGTGCGGTGCATGATGGCATTGCTGCCAGGCACAGTACCACCATCGGCAATGAACATGAGCTTCGTAAAGAACGCCTTGAACGTCAGGAAGAAGGGCAGATAAGCAAGGAGGGCGACACCTGCGAGAAGACCCACAGATACAAATGCAGTTACGGCAACTACAAGTCCTCCACGTGCGCCAATCGGCGGATCGGTTACGTCTTCGATCGCAACAACGGTGGCCGGTGTGGCGCTCCCTGGCGCGGGAGGCACTCGTCTTGAAAGCAAGACTGCGATAAGTACGGCACCGCCTGTGAGACCGGCAAAGGTCGGGAAGTCCCACGAGTTGGTTACGAAAAGGTTGCCAAGCGCGAGCGCGGCGAGGCTGAATGTAAGCAGGCCCGCCCCGCCTGTTCCCCAAATCCAGTTGAGGACCGCGGATACGCTGTTACGAGTCGTCTGGAACCAACTGGCGGTCCTCGTGCCGAGCGAGACGAAGCGACCCGCGAAAGCGAGGTTGACCGCCAAGCCCACCGTGAGCATGGTGAAAGCCATGTCGATCAGGTGCGGATGCATGTCGCCGTAGAGGAAGCTCCAGTATGGGAACTCGTTGATTGTGCCGGGGATGATTCGGCTTGGATCCCAGAAATTAAACGTCGTGTACGGGCTATTCCACGAGGGACCGATGAAGTTGAGATTTCGACCCCAGGCGAGCAGTGTGCTAGCGCTGCGGGGGAATGTTATTAGCACCCACTCGAACAGGCTGTGCATATTACCGATGAACAGATAAAGCACTCCCGCAAGCACTCCGAATGCCATCCCGACGCGGGAAACTGCGTGGATGGAACCCCGGAGGCGGCGGCTCCAGGCCACAATGTTATAGACGATGGAGGCGGCGGCGGTGAAGCAAAGGCCGAATAGGAGTGGGAATGACAGGTTGTAAGCGATGGCAGGGTCGACGCCGACAAGTTTGATGAGGCACGCGATCAGGAACTGTCCCTGATAGTAGTAGTTGACGTAGCCTCCCGCGAAGAAGGGATCGGCGGGAGGCATCCAGGGACTGCGCAGCGCGCTGTTGAGGAAGCCGACTTCCATCGTCTTCTCGCCGCCATAGACAGTGTGCCAAACATCTGGGTTAAGAATGCGGATAAAAAGCATGAAGGCGAACGCGGCGAGGAAAAGGATCTCGTAGTAAATGATGAGATTGCGCTTTTGTTTGACGAAAGCCCTAATCTCGGCTGCTGCACCCAGGCGCCAGACGACAACGCTGAGAGCGGCGAGCGCAAGCAGGACCCCCAGTACGCTCCACGTCGTGAAGGGGATGACGTGTCCACTGGCCAACAGCCATGTGCCATACGTGACAACGACAAGGCCCGCGAGCTTGGCAAAGGCATAGCCGCGGTCGGGCAAGCGCCTGAACACGGTGAATACGACCGGTATTGCGGCGAAGCTGATAAGATAGACGGCAAGCAACCAAAAGAGCACAGCTCCCCACTGCGTGTCCGTCTGAGCCAGTGGGTTCCAGGCATAGTTACCAACGTCCGGTTGGTCTGACAGCGTGGTGTCGAGCATGAGCGACTTGTCGTCGGGTATCGTGTCGTGTCTCAGCGTGCTGTACTCGCTCGGCGGCACGTCGAGGGCAGACGCGAACAGCAAGCGCAACTGGTCCGTAGTCAGGGTGGTGATCTTCTTAAAGATATCAACGCGGGGGTGATCGTAGACCGTAAAGCTCTCATCGGCTAGCTGGTCGTTCCAATTCAGGCCAAATATCGAGGGCGTCACTTGCTCGGTGTGAACCAGTTGGTAGCCGAGCTTGCCACCGTAGAGCATCTGGTAAAAGGCAATTTGGACCGGGTAACGCCACGGCATGCGGGAGATCGATTGGTAGAGCCGGTCGCTGGTTTCGACTATATAGTCGGTCTTGGCCATCTGGCCCTGGATATAGTTCAATTCGTCGAGCGCCGGGTGGTCGGCATACAAGTCGAAGGAATAAGCGTCGCCCGTGTCAAAGCCCCTGAGGTCCGGCAAGCCGTCGTCCCATACCTCATGGCTGACTGTCGCGCCCGCAGTACCGTTCGTGTTCAACCAGTGAGCGGCCTGCACGCGCGACTCGTCCTGCGAGTAGATATTCATATAGGCGCAAGACCACAGCAAGGCGAACAGGATTGAACCAACCGTCAGTATCGGAAAGAAGTTTCGCTGGGCTGCGCGGATGCTGAATCCACGCTCGAAGGCACGGCGAGGCCAGCGCTCGGCGGCCCAGGCAGCGCCGCGCACAAGTAGGGCAGCCCCAAGAATGCAAAACACAGGTACAAGTGGCAGCATATAGCGCATCCACTTGGTTTCGGCGACCAGGATAGTGGCAAAGTAAGGCAATGCGAACGACAGCAGGAGCAACTCGGTCGGTCGACGCTTCAGGGCGAGCCAGAACGCGAGGAGTATCCCCGCGATGATTACAAGGCCGGGCACGACGCCTACTCCCCAAAAGACCACTTGCTCGAAGTGATAGAGGACGGGGATTGTTCCTACATACTGGCGGGTATAGGGCACGTCGTTTGCGTTGGAGCCGCTCTGGGTGCCCGCCTCTTCGACAATACCTCGGCCCCACGGATTCGACATCAGGAGGTTCTTTACGCTCTCGCCGAGGTTTTGCGACGCACCGGGTGCCGCGTGGAATTGCGAGAAATCGAACTGCCACAGGGCATAGGGCTCAGTAATTGCAAAGGCTAGCACGCCCAGAATTGTGGCTATCAGGAAGTATCGCAGGCCGCGAATCGTGTGCGACCAGAAACTGCGTTCCCGTTCCCGCGTGGTGGCCGGCTTCATGCCAGTGGGGTCACCGAGCGCAGCCCCAAGCTTGCGGCTGTGCTTGCGGTAGCCTGCGCGCAGGAGAATGGCAGTGACAATCATCACAAAGATGAGCGCGCTTGAAACCTTAGTAGCAACTGAGAAGCCGAGGAATGCGCCCGCGCCAACGGCAGCCCACCACGATGGCTTTTGCATTAGCACGACCGTGAAATAGAGCGATGCCATCATGAAAGTGACCAGGAATGGCTCGGTGATGTAGAAATGGGCTATCTGAATATTCGTCACCGAGAAGGCGACGAGCGCCGTCGCGATGAGGGCGGTCCTGGCGGAATAGAGGCGGCGCGCGATCAGGAAGACCAGCAGAACGGTAATTAGGTCGAAGATCGAAGCCATCGTGCGGCCAACTAGCTGCGCCCCGTGGTAATCGTGTAGATAATAACCGTTCAGCTGCGGCTTAAATATGGAGACAAAGTAGTCGGCAACCATGGCGCCGCCGCGTGCGACATAGACGGGCAAGGCGCCCCACGGATATCGACTGCTCACACGCAGGTTGAGCGTGCTTTGTGTCGGATCAAGCAACTGATTAAAGGATGCCGGCCACGCGAGAGGTATGGTATGATCAACGATAGCGCGCTCGTCCGGGTGCTGGTTGGTGCCCTGATCGAAGTCGCGTCCGTAGAACCGGAAGAAGGCGGCAAAGATCAGGATTATCGCCAGGATGATAATCGTATAGTATCTGCCCCAGAAGGACTTACGCGGTTGTGTTGGCTCGTACTCCGGAAATGAGAGCGAGGCGTCCTGACCAGGCTGCGTATCTACGGACAAATGGAGGCTCCTAAAAGCTAGTTGAGCGGCGCCGGGCGTAAAAGCACCTAGCCCGACGAAAGGCAAGCAAAACAAAGGACAACGTGGTCTTCAGCAAGTCCTACAAGATTTTAGCATAGTAGTATGTCGGAGGCAAGGAATCGATGCAATGCCAGGGGAATTTTTATGGCCAAGTATTGTGAAAACTGCGGTTCGGTACTTGAAGAAAGACTACTCCCGACGGAGGACAGGCCGCGTCTGGTGTGCGTTCAGTGCGGGCACGTAGCGTATGTAAATCCGAAGATAGTGAGCGGAACATTGCCCGTTCGTAACGGGCGAGTGTGGCTGCTTCGGCGGGGAATCGAGCCCAGGCTCGGATTCTGGACATATCCTGCGGGTTACCAGGAGATGGACGAAACCACGGTTGAGGCCGCAGTTCGAGAGACCCTGGAGGAGACAGGGCTGCGGGTGGCGGTTTCGCGACTGTTCGGAATCTACTCGCGTGCGGGAAGCCATGTAGTAAACGTTGTCTACCTGGCAAGACAAGTTGACGAAAGTGCAGTGCCGGGACTGAGTCGAGAAGCGCTCGAAATTTCCAGTTTCGGGCCGGACGGCATACCGTGGGATGACCTCGCATTCCCAAGCACCGAAGCGGTACTTCAAGATTGGGTCTCGCTAGTGCGCGGCGTCGACGCGAACCGTAGCTAAGATTCAGCAGTGGCTGATGACTTCGCCGATCCGGCATGCCGCGGTTCGGGATAGTTCAAGTCCTCGACCGGTAGAGCGGGCGCTGGGGGAATTGCAGCTGCTTTGGACTCGTGTGGCATCGGGTAGTCGAGGTCGATGATGACCGGGCTATACGGAACATGGCCTGACTCTTCCGACTCGAGAACCTGCAGTTCCTCGCTGATGTGAGACGGCACTGCTCCGTTGGCCATGAAAGCGGCACGCTCTTCCTCTGTCATATTCTTCATGATCGGGTGGACCGACCACGGACTCTCGGTTGGAATAGCGGTCGCCACTTCCCCGGGTTTGGCAGGTCTAATGGCGGCGCGAGAGCCATTGTTCGCCACCGACGCCGTTGTGCCCACTGTGCGGACTGTGCGGACGGTTGTTGTGACCTCGTTGCCTACGTTCGTGATCTCGCTCGTAAGGTCGCGCCATGCTCCTCGGGCCGGCTCGATGGCACGCCTGAAATCACCGACCGTTTTGCCTATCATACGGGCGGCCTCCGGCAACCGCTCAGGTCCAACGAAAACGAGAAGGACGACAAGGATCAGTAGCACTTCGGGCAGGCCAACGCCAAAGATCTCCACTAGCAGCCTGCCTCACGTATTGAATTTCCGACATTGTGCAACATCTTTTCGGTCTCCATCGTTATTATATACGAGTGGAAGAATGGTCGTCCATTCTGAGCGTGCTTGAACGACGGCTGCCATCGCGGTCAAAATGAACTGCAAACCTGCAAAAGTGGTAGTATATATCTAGAGGCTCGGTGACCTATAAGATGCGTAGAATTTCATTCTCCAGGTCATTTCTGTCAATTTATGCTTACTGAATCAGCCGAAAACAACGACTTCGATCGCCCAAAGTGGTTGACACAATTCAATCGCTCGTTGAGACGGGCGCGCGCGGCGATCCGCAAAGAACGAACATATGCTCTTGCGTCCAGAACGGTCGCGATTCCGTTATTGCTTGCTGCGTCCTGGGTGGCTCTCGTGCGATTTACTCTCCTTGACCTGCCAATTTGGCCCGCAGTCCTGTTCCCGGTCGCCTGGTTGTTAGCGTTGGTTGTGGCAGCAAGCACTTTGCATGTGAGCTTGAGCGAGGCGGCCCGCTTCCTCGATCATCATCTTGAGCTCGACGAGCGAATGGCGACTTGCTTGCAGTTGCTGCGCGAGGTTCCCATTCGCGGATTGCAGCACTCGCGGGCGCCCGTGCCTGTATATGTGCTGGAAGATACTGCACGCCAGTTGCGGACTAAAGCATCGACCGTTCCACGTGGTTGGCGAATAAACTTCCGGCGACGGCAACTCTTGTCGGCCGTCGTGCCTGCGCTGGTGCTTCTCGGCACTGCGGTTCTGCCTACGCCGCTTGATCAAGTTCGCACTGAGCGAGCCGAACTGCAACGCGCTGTGAACGAACAGATCGCGAAAATTGAGACGCTTCGCGCCGACATTGTGTCGCGTCCCGGGCTTGATGAAGCGTCAAGGGCGCAGATCAATCAGCAACTATTGACTCTGGAGCAAACGCTGCAGAGTCCGCCAGTCGACCGCTCGAATTATCTGGCCGCCATAACCGACGCACAGAGCAAGCTACAGGATTTGTCCGCACAGACCCCGAACGACTTTGCCGGCGTTGTCGCAGCTGCCAAGACCGTGCAATCGGCTGCCGTGGATATATCTCGCAATCCACAGTCCGGGCTTGACGCGGATAGCGGTTGGAACGCAGACACAGTTGCCAATCTAACAGACCTGGGCAAGGCCGCCGATGCCGCTAACGTAATGTCGAGCTGGCTGCGGCAGCTTGCTACGACGCAGATATCGTCGCTGGCGGGCAGGCTCGAAACCGCGCAAGAGCAAGCACTGGCCGAGAATTCAGATCTTGGACACAGTCTGCTTGCGGCATCGAATGCCATTGCTGCTAAGGATGTCGAGCAGAGCCGCGTGACGCTGAAGGCAGCGGCAGACCAGTTCCTGGCCGCGAACAAGCGTCTAGAACTAGCGCAGGCCGTTCAGCAGTCGTTGGCCAGTCTTGATGATAGCCGTCAAACGCTCGCGAAGGCAGGCGCTGAGGACGTCCAGAAAGGCCAGGTCGGCTTCCGCAGGCCGGGAGTGCAGCCAGATCGATCGGCGGCTGCTCATGCCGTGGGTACGCCGGCCGGCACAGGGCCGAATGCTCAAGGCACGAAAGCCGGAGGTCAGAGCGGGGCGAACGCCGGAGATACCAACGGAGTTAATACCAACGGCCCTAGCGCGCTGGGTCCAAACATGGGGTCGAACTCGCCTGACTACGCATTACCCGCGCCCGCGCAGGCGGGCTCTAATGGCAGTCAAACGACGAATGGGGGAGGCGGCCCCCCCAGCAGCCAGTCAAACGGACAGGGCGGAAGCGACCAGACCGGTGGCAGTCAGGGAAGTAATGGTGGCCAGCCGGGGAATAGTGCGGGTGGCGGCAGTGGTGGTGGTATCGGGTCGTTTGGGGGCCAGTCGACCGGGCCGGTAGGCGGCTCAGGCGGGGCGATAAGTCAGGTTGCAAATCCAACCGGCCAGGGCATTGCCACGCAGTCAAACGGAGACAAATCAACTGGAAATGGGAACGAGGCGTTGTATGTGCCCACGACCGAGGCGTCCTCTTCAGGTAGCGACATCGGCGGGCCAGCCCCGGGACAGACTGCGTCCGACGCGCAGCACCCCGACGGCATCCAGGGGCGTGGCAACGGTGCGGGCGGTGGAACTTCCTCGCCGGGAGAACTCGGTACTGGGACTCTGGGTCAAATCCGCACGCCATACAAGCAAGTGATCGGTGACTACGCTGAAAAGGCGTCGCAGGCGCTCGACAAAACATATGTGCCCGCGGATGCCAAGCAATACGTGAGAGATTATTTCACGGAACTTGGGAAATAACGGGCAGCAACATAGCATTTCGACTAGCAGCATAGGAGTAACTAGTGACACTTACGCCGGCAGCGCAGGTTCAGGGAGAAGTGACCCCAGATCAGGAGATGGCGCCTGAGGGGTTTCGCGACAAGGCCATACGGATCGAGAATGAGCTAGGCAAAGTAATTGTTGGTCAGAAGTTGTTGATGCACCAGGTACTTGTCTGCCTGATCGCGGGGGGCAACGCTTTGCTGGAAGGTGTGCCGGGACTGGGCAAGACCGTACTGGTGCGAACGCTGGCAGATGTGATGGATTGCGAGTTCAGCCGAATACAATTCACACCGGACCTGATGCCTGCGGACATCGTCGGCACCAACATACTGGTCGAAGACGACGCGGGTGGTAGGCGATTTCAGTTTCAACGAGGTCCGGTCTTCGCCAACCTGCTGCTGGCTGACGAGATCAATCGCGCCACGCCAAAGACTCAGTCAGCTTTACTTGAAGCGATGCAAGAAGGCACCGTCTCGATTGCTCGTACGGTTTACACACTGCCCAAGCCATTCTTCGTTTTGGCGACACAGAATCCGCTTGAGATGGAAGGCACATATCCGTTACCTGAAGCACAGCTTGATAGGTTCTTTTTCAAACTGAACGTCAATTTCCCGACTGCGGCCGAATTAATGGCGATTTCGGACCGTACGACGTCGGGCAACGAGCCGAAAGCGGAAAAAGTGGTTTCGGGAGCCGAAATCGTGGCTATGCAGCACCTGGCCAGGCAGACTCCGATCGCATCGCATGTGACTGCATACGCGGTGCGAATTCTGCAGGCAACGCACCCTGACAATACCCTTGCTGGGACGATGGTGAAGAAGTACGTGCGCTACGGTGGGTCGCCGCGCGCGCTGCAAGCGATGATCCTGGCAGGTAAGATCCTGGCTCTGCTCGATGGCCGCTACAACGTGGCGTTCCGCGACATCAAGGTTGCCGCGCTTCCTGCGTTGCGACACCGCATCATACTCAATTTTGACGCCGAGGCCGAAGGCGTCAGTGCGGACGCAATACTCGCCTCGGTCATCGAAGAGACGCCCGAAGAGGGCTAGAAAGGCAACTGTGGGTCTGCTTGCACCAATCGCGCTTGTGGCTCTGCCCCTGCTAGGCGTGATCATCGCGCTATACCTCCTGAAGTTCAGGCGACCAATCACAGGTGTCGGCAGCCTGGTTCTGTGGCGCTCACTCATGCGCGACCGGGAGGCTAACTCGCTGTGGCAACGGCTGCATATTTCGCCGCTATTGTTGTTGCAGCTTCTAATACTCTGCCTGCTCATACTGACGTTCGCGCGGCCATGGGTCCCATCGAGTGAAGCACTTGGTCAGAATGCCGTGGTTATTGTTGATGTGTCGGCCAGCATGGGATCGGTGGATCGGGGTGGTGGTCCAACCAGGCTCGACCAGGCCAAGGACAAGGCGAAGAGCATCGTCAATAGCCTGCCGGACGGAGCCACGGTGATGCTGATCGCGGCGACTGATAGGGCAACCGTGCTAGTGCCCTCGACGGACGACCGGTCGAGGTTGCGCTCAGCTATTGACGAGTTGTCAGTGCAGACGGAGAAGAGCGACATGGTCGAGGCGCTGAAGTTGGCAGGGGCCGTGGCCGCCCGGCAGGGCAACAGCGCAATCTGGCTCCTATCCGACGGCGCATTCCCGGCTGCGGCCGCCCGTGTGTCTACACTGTCGGCTCGGTTCACGTTTGTTCAGCTTGGCGGGTCGGCCAGGCCGGCGGGCAACCAGGGGATTACCGCGCTGGACCTACAAAAAGGCAGCGGGGGGCTCGATCTGTTCATGCAGATATCGAACTCAGAGCCAGTTTCGGTTAGCAGGCGCCTGGACTTGTTGGCGGACGATGTCCCCTGGTCGGCGCGCAATATTGAGATCGGGCCAGGTAAGACGGCCGACGTCGTTGTGCCAGATGTACCTCTCAATGCCAGAGTTGTGAAGGCTCAGCTTGCAGGCAGTGATGCACTCACCGTGGATGACGCTGCCTGGGTCGTAAACCGCGCCAGTGTGCCCGCGAATGTCTTGCTCGTGACAAACGACAACAAATTCCTGGAGTTGTCTCTCTCGCTTTTGCCCACCGTAACCTTGTACAAGGTTGCCCCAAAAGACTACAGGCCCGACGCGACCGTGGATGGCGTCTCATTCGACCTGACGATTTTCGACGCGGGCGTGCCAAGCACGACTCTGCAGACGCTGCCTGGTGGGGCGCTCATGGTTTTCGCTCCACAGCCAGGCAATCCGCTTGTGCAGGTGACAGGTGTAGTATCGGACGTGGTTCCGAGAGCCGGGCAGGGTCTCGCGGACAGTGATCAAAGCGCGCGGGACCCACTTCTGCGTTTTGTCGATCTTGCAGGCTTACACGTGGCGAGGGCGCAGGTCATGACGCTACCGGACTGGGCTCATGTCGTGATGGACAGCGACGCCGGGCCACTGGTGATTGCCGGACAACAAGGCAGTCGCAATGTTGTGGCGGTTGCATTTGACCTGCACGATAGCGATTTGCCCTTGCAGACTGCTTTCCCATTGTTAGTCAGAAACCTTGTGACGTATCTGTCTCCACTGCCTGCCGGGGGGCTACCGTCGGCGATAGCTCCCGGTGAGGCAGTCTCCCTTAGCAAAGTCTCGGAGAGTGTTACGAGCATCGTGCTGGAGGATCCGGCGGCTCGTGAGCGGACCTGGGCGGCAGCCGACATCACAGGCAGCTTAGCCTACGGTGAAACGACCGCTCCTGGCGTCTACTATGTAAGCCAGTATGCGGGCAGCAAGATAGTGGCTCAAGAGGCGTTCGCCGTAAACCTGTTTTCACTTGCCGAGTCGCTGACGCCGCCGAGTAGTAATCCATCGTTGCCGAAAAGCGCGCAGAGTGAACCATCCGGCGACGGAAGCAGTAGCACAAATGAGGGAATATTCAGGCGAGAGCTTTGGCCACTTGTAGCACTACTGGGTATTACCGTTCTACTCATCGAATGGCTTTTCGCGCAACGCATCTACATAAGGCGTGCCCTGACCGAGTGGCAGACAAGGCGGGCGGCAGGCCGACTGAACTAGAATCGAGAATGGATGTGGCATGGACCTTCCCTTCAACATAGTCGAACCAAAAGCACTGCTGCTGCTGCTTACCATACCCCCTGTTATTTACCTGGGCCTGCTGAATGCGCGCGCTCGGAAGCGGGATCGCACCCGGGTTCGAGCCAGCATCTTGATCCGGACCCTGATCCTGCTGGCACTGACGCTCGCGGTCGCGGGTTTGCAGTGGATTTCAAGCGGCGGACCGCTGAATGTGGTGTTCCTCGTGGACGAGTCCGCCAGCCTGACTCCGGCGGCCCACGCGGCGGCACTGGACTATGTGAAGCAAGCAATCGCGAAAATGGGTCCCGATGACCGTGCGGGGGTGGTACGATTCGGCGAAAATGCCATCGTCGACCGTGCTATCAACGGCTCAGGTTCGTGGCAGCCCTCGGGGGATGTGCCAGGCGCACTTGCGACGGACGTATCCGACGCGATCCAGGCCGGACTTGCATTGTTCCCGGAGGGAGGCTCGCGCCGGCTGATACTCTTGAGCGACGGGTTAGAAAATGAGGGCAAAGCCCGCGACGTGCTGGTGCAGGCGCACGCAAGCGGGGTTCAGCTGTCGGTGGTACCGCTGGGTGCGCAGTCGGCAAACGAGGTTGCCGTGGATCAGGTGTCCAGTCCGCAATCGGTGCCGGCGGGCCAGGAATATCAGGCGCGGGTGCTCGTGAACAGCACGTCCGACCGTGACGTGATGGTCACGCTGTATGACGGACAAAACCAGATTGGGCAGCAATCAGTGTCGATTAAGGCAGGGAAGACGGTTCTGGAGTTCGCGGTCCAGTCGCATAAAGAGGGATTCCAGGTGTTGCGGGCGACTGTTGCTTCGGCAGACGACCGGTACAGCGAGAACAACAGCGCTGAGTCGTATACGGTTGTACGTGCTCCGCCCTCCGTTCTAATAGTGGCGAAATCGACGGATGACGCCTTACCTCTGCAGACGGCCCTGAACGCAGTTTCGGTTACCACCAGGATTGTTACTCCGGATGCTGTGCCTGTTAGCTTAGACGGCTTGTCGCCCTATGACGTGGTGGTCGTGGCAAATGTGTCTGCAAGCGACCTGGGCGCTGACACACAGAGTTTGCTGCAGAATTACGTGCGAGACACCGGGCACGGGTTGGTCATGCTGGGCGGCGAATTGAGCTACGGGGCCGGGGGATATTTACGGTCTACACTTGAGAAGGTGTTGCCAGTATCGATGGATGTGCGCACGTCCGAGCAAAAAGCATCCATCGCCATGACATACGTGATGGACAAATCGGGCAGCATGGGCCGCTGCCATTGCGGCAATGCAGCTCAATACGACCCGTCGATGCGTACTGAGTTCGGGCCCAGCAAAGTCGAAATCGCCAAGCAGGCCATCGCTCACGCTGCCGATCTTCTCAGTTCCAGCGACAAGGTGGGCGTGGTTGGCTTTGACCAGAGCGAAAGCACATTGATACCCTCGCAGCCGATGGCCGACCTCGGGGTCAACCGGATATTGAAAGCGCTCGAGCCGGTGCAGGCCGAGGGCGCTTCAAATCTGTACGGGGGCTTGCAAGCCGGTATTGACCAATTGCAGGGCAGCGGCGCGGAACTGAAGCACCTCGTGATGATCAGCGACGGCTGGATTCAGCAAGCTGATTTCTCAAGCCTGATCGCGGAACTCAACGCAGACAAGATCACCCTCACGACGGTGGGGGCGGGCGACGGGCCGGGTGATATACTGAAGAGCCTGGCCGAGCTTGGCGGCGGGAAGTACTATTCGGCGACAAACATCTACGACCTGCCCAACGTCCTGCTCAAGGACACTGTGGCGCTTGGTGGGCAGTACTACATAGAAAAGCCTTTCAGGCCGACGTCGACCCGGGCCAGTCCGATTACCAACGGGTTAGATCCTGGTACGTTCCCCGATCTTTTGGGGTATAATGTAACCACCCTGAAGCCTACAGCCGATGGTATACTGACAGCCCCGAATGGCGACCCGATCCTGGCCGAGTGGCAGTATGGCCTGGGAAAGTCTGTGGCATGGACGCCTGACATGAAGGGGCGTTGGGCGACCGACTGGGTAAAGTGGCCTCTCTTCTCGCAGTTCGTGGGCCAGATGGTACAATGGGCCTCACCGGGCGCAAGCACCGCCGGGCTGCAAACCGCATATACTTTATCGACATCGTCAACTGGTGACGCACAAAATGTGGCTATCAGGCTCGAGTCGCTGGACGTGAACGGCACACCCCGGAACGGCCTAGTGTCCACGGCAGTTCTCACGAATTCGGCAGGCAGTGCAGTCAGTGTGGCCTTGACACAGGAGTCGCCTGGAGTATACTCAGGAGTGGTGCAGACGCTAGAGCAGGGCACGTATCGCGTAGGGATCGAGCAGAGAACTCCGGGTAGTAACGATCTCGTAGCACGCAGTGACGAGGGTCTGGTGATACCGTATGCCAGTGAGTACGCGGTAGTCGAGAATAGCGCACAGACGGCAAGTGCATACCTGAGTGAACTTGCTCAGTTGGGTGGGGGGAAAGTCTTGTCGCTCTTATCGAGCGATGCAGTTTGGACACACGACATTCAGGCTCAAAGGCTCAGGGTAGCCCTGTGGCCGTGGCTGGTGCTCCTCTCGATCCTACTGTTTCCGATCGACGTTGCCGTGCGTAGACTGTCGATATCGTGGCGCGACGTTTGGAGAGCTTTAGGTTTCGGCAGAAGAGGTGAGAGCCGGCTGTAGCACGTAACAAGGAGCGTATGCAATGAAGCTTTCCGGGATTTGCGAGTGGCTATGAGTGGACGACCGATAGACTTAAACGCGGACATGGGGGAAAGCTTCGGCGCATGGCGTATGGGCCACGACGAGGATCTCATGCCTCATATTACGTCGGTGAATGTGGCCTGCGGAGCACATGCAGGTGACCCGAACGTTATGCGGGCCACAATAAAGCTTGCCAAGAAGCATCGAGTTCAGATTGGAGCGCACCCCGGCTACCCTGATCTGCAAGGCTTCGGACGGCGCCCAATGCAATTGGCTCCCGATGAGATAGAGGCCTACGTACTGGCTCAGATCGGTGCGCTTTGGGCGATTGCCCGCTCCGAGGGGGCAGACCTGTCTCACGTCAAGGCGCACGGTGCACTGTATAACCTGGCAGCAAAGGATAGGCTGGTGGCTTTGCCTATTGTGCGTGCTGTGGCACATTTCTCGCGAGACTTGTTCCTGTACTGTCTGCCAGGATCGAGGCAGGAGGAAGTGGCGCGCGCTCACGGTATAAAGACTGTCCCTGAAGGCTTCATTGATCGGGCTTATGAACCAAATGGCTCACTTGTTGACCGTCGCGCCCCTGGCGCCGTGGTGTCCGACCCGGCCGAGGCCGCGCGAAATGCACTTGCCCTAGCAAACGGTAGCATTGTGACCCGTGACGACTCGGTGCTTCAGGTTCAAGTAGAGACCCTGTGTGTACACGGTGACGGTCCCAATGCTCCGCAAATAGCCCGTTCCGCGTTCGCCGCGCTACTTCTGGCCGGTTATTCCGTGCAAGCGCCGTCTCGCGGCTGAGATGCGAGGGGGCTGGCAAATTTCGAATATGGGGGAGGCCGCGTTGCTGGTCACCGGCGGCGACCGAATCAGCGAAAGATGTATCAGCCAGGCGAATCTCTTGAGGCAGAGGTTACTGGAGCGCGCAGTCCCCGGCCTTCGCGACGTCGTGCCAGCTTACGCCAGTTTGCTGGTAACATTTCAGCCGGCCGAAGTTTCTGAGGAGGCCCTCCGGGCGGCTATCGTTGACGGCCTGGAGCAGGTAACGTCGGGGGAGAATGGCCCGCTTCCGCCCAAAAGGCACCATGTTGTCCCCGTTCGCTATGGCGGCGAGTATGGGCCTGACCTGGAAAGTGTTGCGGTAGCTCACTCAATTGAGCCTTCTGACGTCGTAAAGCTGCATCGTGAGCGGGTATACAGCGTGGCGTTCCTGGGTTTCTTGCCGGGCTTTGCGTATATGGGGCGGCTGCCTCGACGACTGGAGAGTTCGCGCCTTGCTTCCCCACGTCCACGCGTGGCGGCCGGTTCTGTCGGGTTGGCGGGGTTGCAGACCGGGGTCTATCCTTTCTCAAGCCCGGGCGGATGGCAAATAATCGGGCGGACAGACTTGAGGGTATGGGATCCTGCCCGAAATGAACCTGCACTGTTCGCGCCCGGCGACACGGTGCGCTTCGCTGCGAGCGATCAAACCATCGGTGACGCCCGCCCAGCCCCGGAAGGAATCGCGCCGAAGCATCCTGCATTTGAAGTCATCGATGCGCCTGGAATGGCGACAGTTCAGGACCTGGGCCGGGAGGGTCTGGCGCATCTTGGTGTGGGCAGCGGTGGTGTGTTCGACGTCCCAGCGGCAAGGCGCGCCAATTCGCTCGTGGGCAATAGGGAAGGCTCAGCCGTGCTCGAAATGACCTGGACAGGGCCGACCATGCGCGCACTTTGCAATGTGACGATCGCGCTCGACGGCGCCGAGTTTTCGTGTCTGGCGGGTGCTACAGCCGTACCCCTGCGCGTGTCCTGGTTTGTCCGTGGTGGTACAGTCCTGCGCTTTGCTCATGCTCCGCGAGCGGCGGGCCTTAGAGGGTACATGGCAGTGAATGGCGGGCTGGATGTGCCGCTTGTGCTCGGATCGCGTTCAACTTCAATGCTGGCGCACTTCGGCGGCATGGCCGGGAGAGCGCTGCGTGCGGGCGACACGCTCGGCATACTGGAACCTCACCCGACTCCCATCTCCCTGGCAGGCAGAAACCCGCATCATCGGGTAGACGACATATCCCGTGAAGACAACATACTACGTTTTGTTCCATTTCAGGGTAGGCAAAGTGCATTGTCGACAGCGTTAAGGCTCTTCACCAAGCAACGATGGGTCCTTACGGAACAAGCCGATCGGATGGGTTGCCGCTTCATGAGCGACCAAGGTGAGGTCTTGCCGGTCCGCGAGGGGGAGTTAGTTTCGTTCGGGGTCGTGCGAGGCGCAATCCAGCTTCCACCTGGTGGAATGCCGGTCGTGCTGGGGGTGGATCACCAGACCACGGGAGGTTATCCACTGCTTGGCGTCGTTATCGAGGCAGACCTGGCGATCCTTGCTCAGTTGCGGCCTGGTTCACGGGTGCAGTTCGTTCCGGTGTCCGTTGCGGAAGCTCGATCAGCAGATCGTCTGTGAAATGCGGTTAGCAGCCTCGCCGCGTGCCGCGGGGGTTCAACGTAGCTGAGACGCGGTAATAAAGCGCCGCTTTCCTGAACTCACCTCGTGCCTCCAGCACTGTTGCATAACTCATGCTGATTGCGTACCTTGTCTCTTCGAACGCTTCGGACTCAATGAGCGCGATCGCCTGCTCGAAAAGGACATCTGCGGGGCCGCGTAGTCCCTGGTCCTCTTGAACGAGCGCCGCCATTTCAAGAGCTTCAGCGTAGGTACGAACCGGATCCTGCCAGAAAAGCGCGCCATCCTGATCATCCGAGGAAGCAGTCGACCGGTAATATGCGCGAGCAAGTTCTACACTCTTCGCGGCATTCATTGCAGCACGCTCAGGCTGGGCCTTTCGTCTTGCAAGACTGGCCAGGTCTCGGTGCAGAAAGCTTAGAATAGCGTGATTGGCAGTTCCGTCGAGCAGTTTCTCGGCCCGCTTGAGAAATGCTGCAGCCTCGTCCAGACGGTTGTCGTCCACAAGAGTTTCGGCGAGGTTCAGGCAGACCGAAGCCGCCTCATCGCGGTTGCCGGACGCTTCGTAGATCTGAAGGGCCTGTGCCGAGTAAAGCCTCGTTTCCCGCCAGTCTCTCAACGCCATGTGGGCCGAAGCCATCCCCCAGTACACGAGGGCTTTCTGCTCGACATCGTCGAGGTCGTCGAGCAAAGGCAAAACCTCCCTGTAGATGCCCAGCGCTTGCCGTGGCTCGTTCATTGCCCAGTAGTCAGCTGCCACATTCCGGTATACCGTCACGCGAAAATAGATGTCGTTGATCACGTGCGCCCTGATAGTCTCGAGACAATGCAGATGCTGTTCAAGGGCACGACGAGGCTGCGACATTTCAAAATAGACCACGCCAAGGAGGTTGCGGATGCGTGCCGCAGGTTCGGGCTCTGCACGTGCAATAACCAGTGCCGCCTCGAGCTCGGGCCGAGCCAGATCTGGGGCTAACCGCTGCAGGTGGGCGCGGCCACGCAGGAATGGAACCAGGTAGGCGATATTGGCAGGTAGCGCAACGCTATATGGCTCGCAATACCGCTCGATTTCGTCTATAAGCCGTAGAGCTTCAGCGACCTTGCCCGATCGGATGAGCAGTTTCGCGAGATTTGTCTGGTAGACGATGTCTTCCTGTAAGGCATCCAGGTCAGCTTTTATGCTGAGTTCAGTCGCGCCGGCAAGCAGCTCATCGATCGGCGCGTCGAGGCGACTCGCAATAACCTCCAAAACAGGCCGTGATGGGCGAACAGCGCCACGTTCCAGGGCCATAACATACCGCTTGGTGAGGTTTCCGCCGGCCAGCTCCTCCTCTGTCAGCCCTTTGTGCTGCCGGAGCGCACGAACGCGCTCTGCGACCGTGCGCGCATGCGCAATTCCAGACGACATTTCCATGGGCTTGAACCCCTCCTCCAGACCTGTTGATTTACGGGTTGACCTGACCACTTTGCCCACGCTAAAGCAGGCTGCAGCGGAGAGCCAGCCTGGTACTAACGGTGTTGTCTAGCCCGCATAGGATCCGAAGACCTGTCGCAGCGAATCACTTATTTCGCCAAGGGTACACAGGCACTCGACGCATTCGATAATTGGGGGCACGAGGTTGTCCTTCGTACCGGCGGCGTTCCTCAGGCGCGCAAGTGCGGCCCCAGCAGCCTCGACGTCGCGTTCGGCTCGCAGGACCTCGAGGCGATGGATTTGCTCGGCCTGTAACGCGGGACTCGCCTCAAGGATCTTGGGGTGCGAATGCTCTTCCATCTGGTAGCTGTTCACGCCGACTATAAGGCGCTCATGCGCATCGATCTCCTTTTGCCACCGGTAGGCCGCCTCCTGGATTTCACCTTGCTGGTATTCGGCTTCGATGGCCTCGATGGTGCCTCCCATGTGGTCAATTTTCGATATATAGGCTTCGGCGGCTGCTTCCAGAGCGTCAGTTAGGCTTTCGATAAAATAGGAACCGGCGAGCGGATCAATCGTAGACGGAACACCGGTCTCGCTAGCGATAATCTGTTGCGTGCGGAGAGCCAGCAGTGCCGATTCCTCGGTCGGCAGGGCGAGAGCTTCATCGAGCGAGTTTGTGTGTAGTGACTGCGTGCCGCCGAGCACAGCGGACAGAGCCTGCAGCGCCACGCGTACCACATTGTTTTGCGGCTGCTGGGCAGTCAGCGACGATCCCGCAGTCTGCGTGTGGAAGCGCAACATCATTGCTTGCGGATCAGTTGCGCCAAAGCGATCCCTCATTATTCGAGCCCAAAGCCGGCGAGCGGCCCGGTACTTTGCGATCTCTTCAAGAAAATCGCTGTGTGCATTGAAGAAGAAGGCGAGCCGAGGCGCAAAACTGTCAACCTCGATTCCTCGCTTCTGCACTTCCTCGACGTACGCGATGGCGTTAGAGAGTGTGAAGGCGATCTCCTGGCTAGCCGTCGAACCTGCTTCACGAATGTGGTAGCCGCTGATGGAAATCGGATTCCAGTGGGGCAACTTCTCGGCACAAAAGGAGATGATGTCGCCGGCCAGGCGCATCGAAGGGCCGACTGGATAAATGTATGTACCACGAGCGATATATTCCTTGAGGATGTCGTTCTGGACCGTCCCACTTAGTTTGCTTTCGGGTATGCCACGACTTCGTCCGACGACGATGTACATGGCGAGCAAGATGGCGGCAGTTGCATTTATAGTCATGGAAGTACTGATTTTCTCGAGAGGCAGGTCCGCCAGCACGCTTTCCATATCCCGCAGCGAGCCAATCGCCACGCCCACCTTGCCCACCTCACCCTGCGCCAGCGGATGGTCGCTGTCGTAGCCCATTTGGGTCGGCAAGTCGAAAGCCATGGACAAGCCTGTTTGCCCCTGGGCCAGCAAGTAATGGAAGCGAGAGTTCGTTTGTTCGGCGGTGCCATAACCTGCATATTGCCGCATCGTCCAGAACTTGCCGCGGTACATCGTGGGCTGCACGCCGCGCGTGAAGGGGAACTGACCCGGGTAGCCGAGATCTCGTTCGTAGTCGAATCCTACTATGTCGCTCGGCGTGTATAGGCGCTCCACCGGCACATCGGATGCGGTCTTGAAGACCTCTTCGCGCTCAGGCCACCGCTTTAGTGCGGGCTTCAGGACTTCGTCTTCCCACTGTTGGTGTTTGTCCGGCATAGAATTGTTCGCCTGCCTTCAGTCTATCGCAAGGCCCCGTAGTTACCGATGCTCAGGACTCGATAGTGACCAGCGGCTTACCGGACTCTATGACAGTACCCGCCTGGACGTGAACTGTTCTTACAGTTCCCTGTCTCGGTGCTGAGATATCGTTCTCCATTTTCATCGCTTCCAACACGAGTAGTCGGTGCCCCTTGGTCACGACGTCGCCTGCTGACACCAGGACAGCCTTCACAAGACCGGGCATAGGAGCATTGAGAGTAATGGTGCCGGTATCTATTGCCTGCCGCGGAGCCACCTTCTTCAACCGCCATTCACGCTCGGTGAGAACGTCCAGGTTGAAACGGTGGCGCCACACAACTATCCTGAAGCCGGTTTCCTGAGGCTCGACATACAACTGGTAGCTCTTTCCATTAGCGATAATGGAGTAGAGCCCCTCGCCAGTCTCGACATTCGAGTGTACCGTAGCGAAGTCGATCGCGACGGCAGGGTCGTCCGCAGGTTGCACGGGGAAAATGATGGTGCCGCCCTCAGTATGGTGCACGTCAAGCCCGAACTCCTGGTTTTCAATTTCAACGAAGTACTTCATGGCATTGCTCTCATCTCATTGCCTCGCGGCGTCCGGCGACACGCCATTTAGACCCATCGTGCACCGGGCCCGTTCCATTGACAGGTTGTGACTGACGGCCCAAAGCTCCGCCGGCCAAACGCTTCTGATCGACCACCAGCGCCCCCAGATAGGCAGCTGTACGTTCGAGTTCTTTGTCGTGTGCGTCTTTCTGTGTTAGCCAGCCGGTTGCCATAAACTCCTCGACGAAGCCTGTATCAATTCGTCCCTCCTGAAAGGCTGCATCGCCCAGGACGGCCAGGTGGAACGGTATGTTGGTCTGGATGCCCCTGACGCCATACTCTTCGAGGGCGCGCCGCATCCGCGTCATGGCGTGTTCACGAGTGGGTGCCCAAACTATCAGCTTGGCGATCATTGGGTCGTAGTAGATCGAGACTTTCCCGCCGCGATACATGCTACTGTCAACGCGCACGCCAGGGCCACCCGGCTCGGCAAGTGAGGCGATCGTGCCCAGGGACGGGGCGAAGTTGTTGAAAGGATCTTCTGCAGCGATACGGCACTCGATGGCATGCCCCCGCACCTCGACATCGTCCTGAGTGATGCTGAGCGGCTTGCCTTCTGCCACCCGAAACTGTTCGAGGACGATGTCGATGCCCGTGACCCATTCCGTGACCGGGTGCTCAACCTGTAGGCGCGTATTTACCTCCAGGAAGTAGAAGTTGCGGTCTTTGTCAAGAAGAAACTCAACAGTACCGGCCGACGTGTAGTGGGCGGCAAGTGCCGCTGCCACAGCGACTGAGCCCATCCGTGCGCGAAGGTCCGCATCGACGACGGGCGACGGCGATTCCTCGATGAGCTTCTGATGGCGTCGCTGGATTGAGCATTCACGCTCCCCCAGATGAACGGCGTTGCCGTGGCTGTCGGCTAGAATTTGTATTTCGACGTGCCGGACATGTTCGAGGTATTTCTCGAAATAGACCACGCCCGAGCCGAACGATGACTGAGCCTCGCTCTGAGCCGTTCGCAGGGCCGCTTCGAGTTCGTCCTTTGAGCGGACCACTCGCATGCCTTTGCCGCCACCGCCGGCCGACGCCTTAATCAACACGGGATATCCAATTCGCTCCGCGGCCGCGACGGCCTGGTCCAAATCGTCAACTGCGACGTCGCTACCGGGGACTGTGGGTACACCCGCTGCCTGGGCAGTGTGGCGGGCCGTTAGCTTATCACCGAGCAGGCGCATCGCGGCCGGTGGGGGGCCTATCCAGATGAGACCGGCATCTATGACCGCCTGCGCAAAATCGGCGTTTTCAGCCAGAAATCCGTAGCCGGGATGGATTGCATCGGCACCTGACTTGCGGGCGACTTCCAGGATTTTGTCTACCCTCAGATATGAGTCGCGAGAAGGTGCGGGACCGATAGGATAGGCTTCATCAGCAGCGCGCACGTGCAGGGCCGTGCGGTCGGCATCGGAAAAAACTGCCACAGAAGTAATGCCAACTTCTGCGCAAGCTCGCACAATCCGTAGCGCTATCTCGCCACGGTTAGCGATGAGGATCTTACTTATCTTGGGCAAATGCGCCTCCCCGGTCTTGCGCGGTGTGATGGTTAGTCATGCGGCGCTCATACCTTTCTTTGTAATATAAGCTTGTAGATACTTGCTTGTGGGTTGCTTGCCCAGCACGCCGAGGATGTAGATTGAGGCTTCGGCCACCTTTGCGAGATCAACTCCGGTTTCGATGTTCATGCCGTCGAGCATATAAAGCAAATCTTCAGTCGCCAGGTTGCCGGCCGCGCCGGGAGCATAAGGGCAGCCGCCCAGGCCACCTGACGAAGAGTCTATTGTAGTGATGCCCAGTTGCATGGCTGCCAGCACGTTGGCCAGAGCCGTGCCTCGCGTGTCATGGAAGTGTGCAGCAAGCCTTCCCGCCGGGATCGACTTCAACAGAAGTCCAAAAACTGACTCGACTTCTGCTGGTGTGCCAACTCCTATCGTGTCCCCAATTGAGACTTCGCTTACTCCAATATCAAGCAAGGCGCGTGTGACTTCCAGAACGCTGGGGGGCGCGACATATCCCTCATAGGGACAACCGAACGCAGTACTAACATAGCCGCGCACCGCGATCCCGTTCGCGAGCGCTAGCGCAACCACGGACTCAAAGTTATCCAGAGACTGTCGGATCGTGGTGTTGATGTTAGCTTTCGTGAAGGACTCAGAGGCTGCGGTGAAGACCGCCACCTCGCGCACACCCGCCTCAACAGCTCGCACCATACCACGGTCGTTTGGAACGAGCACAGGGTAGCGAGTATTCGCTCCGTGGGAGATACCAGCCATAACGTGGGGCGCGTCGGCGAGTTGGGGGATGGCTTTCGGGCTGACAAAAGATGTGGCCTCGATCGCTGGCAGACCGGCAGACGTGAGCAGGTCAACATAGCGGACCTTATCAGCCGTTGGTACAATGCTCTTCTCGTTCTGCAAGCCATCGCGCGGCCCGACTTCGTATATGGTTATACGTTCAGGATACTGAGACATAAGATTCCACATTGGCCGAGGGCTATTAACTTGTGGCCATTACTGTTACTCGGCGGGTTGGCCCATCTCTACAAGTATATCACCAACCGCCACTTGATCGCCCGCCGTGCAGTTTACTTTGACAACCAATCCGGTGTGCGGTGCCCGAACCATGAACTCCATTTTCATAGCCTCAATGATTACGAGCGGCTGTTCTTCCTCTACATCGTCCCCTGCTGCAACCAGAACCTGCAAAACCTTCCCCGGCATCGGACTTTCCAACGAGTTCTCGTCGCTTCGATGGACATTCACGTTCATGTGCTCGGTCGAAAGGGGTGCGGCGCTCTGAACCAGATATATGCGGCGCTCCCATGTTATCGACACGCGATCCTCCGCTCCCCAGGCGTATTCGATAGAATAAAGTGGCATGTCGGGTAGGGCTATCTGCACGACTGACGGCACCCGGTCGAACGACTCGGCAGCTTCTGACTCCGGCCGCAAGCTCAGGACAATTGTCGCATCTAATAGTACATCGTCGCCTTGTTTCACAAGGGTCTGCCATGTGTCAAAGCGCTCGCCCGCGCGGGATAGTTCAACCGCGTACGTGCGACCTTCTATTAGGAACTCCCCTGGAATTCCCTGCCCCGCGAGACGCCAGGCGTTGGCACTCCAGATACTGCGGGGAGGCTCTCCAGGTACTCCATAGTCTTCTGAGAGCAGCAGGACCGCGGCCCCAGCGACAATGACTGCTACGGGTGCAACAAGGAACGCTCCGGGCCTGTAATACTTATCGATGAACCCGGTGGACAGGTTTCCCATGTCAACCTGTGGGTGGCTAACTAACCAGCGCAGGAAGTCGAGGTTTGTTGTGACGCCTTCGATCTGAAGGGCGCCCAGCACTTCGCGCATGCGCCGCAGCGCTTCGGAACGGGTATCGCCTGAAGTTATGATCTTGGCGACCATCGGGTCGTAAAAAGGTGTGATAACGTCGCCCTGGCTCACTCCTGCGTCAACGCGAACGTCAGGATCGTCGAAAGGAAGTGCAAGGTGAGTGATTTTGCCTGTGGCCGGCAGGAAACCGCGTTCAGGGTCTTCAGCGTAGAGGCGAACTTCAATCGCGTTGCCCACGAATTCAACCTCGTCCTGGTCAATCCAGAGCGTTTCTCCGGCTGCTATTCGGAGCTGAGCTTCGACCAGGTCCATGTCGAGAGCCTCTTCCGTCACGGTGTGTTCGACCTGGAGGCGCGTGTTCATTTCCAGGAAATAAAACTCACCGTCCTGGTAAATGAACTCGACTGTACCCGCGTTGGAGTAACCTGCTGCTTTTGCCAGGGCAACGGCGGCCGCTGTCAGCCGCTCGCGCATCTCGGGGGTGACGATAGGTGACGGGCTCTCCTCCATCACCTTCTGGTGACGGCGCTGGATTGAACATTCGCGTTCCCCCAGGTGAATGACGTGCCCCTGCGCGTCCCCCAGCACCTGAACCTCGATGTGACGCGGCTGGCTCAAATACTTCTCCAGCATCACCGTGCTGTCGCCGAAGGCCGCGAGGGCCTCGCGCTGGGCGGCATCGAGCCCTTCCTGGAGGTCGCTCGCGCTC
This sequence comes from Chloroflexia bacterium, assembly GCA_038203825.1. Lineage (GTDB taxonomy): Bacteria > Chloroflexota > Chloroflexia > QHBQ01 > JADMIH01 > JADMIH01. Next base: position 68,930 of record JBBRDO010000001.1, read on the forward strand.
TCGACCACACGCATGCCCTTGCCACCGCCTCCTGCTGATGCCTTTATCAAAACCGGGTAACCGATCTTGTCCGCTTCTATTGCGAGATTGGCCGCGGATTGGTCATCGCCGAAATAGCCCGGTACCACAGGCACGCCGGCTTGCGTCGCGATCTTCTTGGCCTCAATCTTCGACCCCATAAGCGTGATTGCCGCAGGCGACGGGCCAACCCAGGTGAGCCCGGCCTCTATCACGGCCTGAGCGAAGCTCGCGTTCTCAGCAAGGAAACCGAAGCCCGGGTGGATCGCGTCACACGCTGCTTGTCGCGCTACGCTGATAATGACGTCGCCGCGCAGGTAGCTGTCACCGGCAGCAGCAGGGCCGATACAGTAGGCCTCGTCGCAAGCACGCACATGCAGGGCATTGCGGTCTACCTCGGAGTAGACTGCCACTGAGCTGATGTTCAGTTCGCGACACGCGCGAGCGATGCGGACGGCGATCTCGCCACGGTTGGCGATGAGCAGTCTACGAAAGGGCAGGGCTGGCGTTTGAGACATCATTCGGCCCACGATGCCTTGCGTTTTTCGAGGAACGCGTGCAGCCCCTCTTGTCCTTCAGGACTGACACGTAAAGCGGCAATGGTCTCGGCGGTGAACTGCATGGCGTCCTCACGAGCAAGCGTGGGCACCGTCGCAATCAGCAGCTTGGCACGAGCGATCGCGGCGGGCGCACTCGACTTCAACTCCCGGACCAGCCTATCGACTTCGCCGTCCAGTGCGTCAGGCGGGACTATAACGTGGACCAGGCCGATTTCGAGCGCGCGTTGTGCACTAAAGCGCTCGGCCGTAAAGAATAAGGCACGGGCGTGGCTTCGGCCGATTTTCGCCAGCACGTATGGCGAGATCACGGCGGGCGCGATCCCCAACTTTGCCTCAGAGAACGCAAACCTAGCGTTATCGGCAGCTATCACGATATCAGCAACGGCCGCCAGGCCCACGCCGCCACCGAGGGCAGCGCCCTGGATTCGCGCGATTACAGGAACGGGGCACTTGTCAATGGCTTCAAACGTGCGCGCCAGAGCCAGCGCGTCGGCCACATTCTCTTCCTCACTGAAATCGAGACTTGCGCGCATCCAGTTGATATCGGCGCCAGCGCTGAACGATTTGCCCGCTCCCGCCAGCACCACCGCGCGTACCGCGCCGCGTTCCACATGGGCGACTGAATCGAAGGCAGTACGCAATTCGTCCAGCAGTGCACGATTCATAGCGTTGTGCAGGTCGGGCCGATTGAGAGTGATTTTGCATGCGCAGTCTTCGATTGTAAAGAGTAGATTGCTATATTCCATAGATTGCCTGTTGGCCACTAGATACCGCGAGTGAAGTTACATTCGGAATACGCCGAACTTGGTTTCCGCAATCGGCGCGTTCATAGCTGCGGAAATGCCCAGCCCAAGTACCATTCGCGTGTCGAGTGGATCGATAATTCCGTCGTCCCAAAGGTGGGCCGTTGAGTAGTAGGGGTTGCCCTCTGATTCGTATTTGTCGAGGATCGGCTGGGTGAATGCAGCGCGTTCGTCGTGGGCCATATCCTTTCCTTTGGATGCCAGGTTGTCGAGTCGAACTGTCAGGAGCACATTGGCGGCCTGTTCGCCTCCCATCACCGAAATCCGGGCATTGGGCCACATCCACAGTTGGCGAGGGCCATAGGCGCGGCCACACATGGCGTAGTTGCCCGCGCCGAAAGAGCCACCGATTACCACGGTGAACTTGGGTACCTGCGCATTCGCCACAGCCATCACCATCTTGGCGCCGTTCTTGGCGATGCCACGATTCTCGTATTCACGGCCTACCATGAAGCCTGTGATGTTCTGCAAGAATACCAGTGGAATCTTGCGCTGGCAGCAGAGTTCAATGAAGTGCGCACCCTTGAGTGCACTCTCCGAAAAGAGAATGCCGTTGTTCGCGATGATGCCAACCGGGAAACCCATTAAGCGAGCAAAGCCGCACACGAGAGTGGTGCCGTATAAGGCCTTGAACTCCTGGAAGCGCGAAGCGTCAACGATGCGTGCAATAATTTCGCGCACGTCGTATGGCCTGCGGCCTTCGGGCTCGATCACACCGTAGAGCTCTGAGGGGTCGGCAGCAGGCGCTTCAGGCGCCGCCACTTCCCACGGATAAGTCTTCGTTCGTTGGAGATTAGCCACGATGTCGCGCGTTATAGCGAGTGCGTGCGCATCGTCCACCGCGTAGTGGTCCGTAACACCACTGGTACGGCTGTGCACGTCCGCTCCGCCGAGGTCTTCGGCGCTCACTTCCTCGCCGGTGGCAGCCTTCACGAGAGGAGGACCACCGAGGAAGATTGTCCCGTTGCCCTTGACTATAATCGACTCGTCGGACATGGCAGGCACGTACGCGCCTCCTGCTGTGCTGGAACCCATCACTGCTGCAATCTGGGGGATACCACGAGCCGACATTGTAGCCTGATTGTAGAAGATGCGGCCGAAATGTTCTCTGTCTGGGAAGACTTCGGCCTGTAGCGGAAGAAAGGCACCGCCCGAGTCAACCAGATAAATGCAGGGGAGATTGTTTTCCAGCGCGACCTCCTGTGCGCGGAGGTGCTTTTTGACTGTGAGTGGATAATAGGTGCCGCCCTTGACGGTGGCGTCGTTAGCGATTAGCAGGCACTCCTGGCCTTCGATCACGCCGATCCCTGTAATCATGCCGGCGGCCGGCGCTTCTTCACCGTAGAGGCCCCAGGCTGCCAATGCGGACAACTCCAGGAAGGAGGTGGCGGGGTCGACCAGTCTCTCTATGCGCTCGCGGGCCAACATTTTCCCACGAGCGCGATGTTTGGCAATAGCCTCGGGTCCGCCGCCGAGCCGAACCTTCTGCAGATGGTCGCGCAGCTCCGCCACGAGGGCGTTCATATAAAGTTTGTTCGCCGCAAAACCGTCCGAGTTGGTCTCAAGGCGCGACTTAATTATGGACATAAAGCAAGTGCGTAACACGAAGGAGGAAGTGCGACTGCAACGGGCAATTTAGCCGCCGCTTTCACTTTATTCGAGGCTCGCGTCCGGCATTCCACTTCCCGATCGCAGGTCGTTATTTGAAGAAGTTCAGATTCTTAGCGATGTACGACTGGTACTCATCGGGCACATCGTCTTCGGGGAAAATGGCGTTAACCGGACATTCGGGTTCACAGGCGCCGCAATCAATGCACTCATCGGGGTCGATATAAAGTTGGTCGACCGGTTCGAAGCCCGGCTCGTCTTTGCGAGGGTGGATACAGTCCACTGGGCAAACGTCCACACATGCCGCATCTTTAACGTTAATACACGGTTCGGTTATGACATAAGTCATTGTAGGTATTCCTCCTGTGGAAAAGTGCGAACCACATAAATTGTCTTCGGAAAATCAACTACAGATCTGCGGCCATTATACCCAACGCGTGCGTGCGGTGCAAACGAAATCTGTGCAACCTTGAGTCACTAAGAACGTTTTATTGTAAAGTTGAGTGGTCGCACAATATTAACACGTAAGGACAGGGAGGTTGCATATGCCCGTTCTCCATTTTGCCTCCAAAGAAAAGTACGCGTCCCGTAAGGTTCGCAACTTCTCCGCATTGGTCTCGGTCTTACTGTTCTTGCTTGTCCTGCCGGCGATGGCGGGCACAGGAAGCGCGGTCCAGGCAGCCGACAGGCCTGCCACGGCGGGGCCAGGCAGCGGGCTTGTGGCAGAGGCCTTCGCGGCAGTAGCCCGCAAGTGGAACGTCCCTCAGCAGGTGCTGATGGCAGTCGGCTGGGTGGAATCGCACTGGGAACAGCGAGGGGGCACGCCCTCAACGGACTTCGGTTACGGCATCATGCACATAACTGACAGGCCGGACGGAACCATGGCCAGAGCCGTGCAACTCACGGGCTTGAGCAGCGACCAGATACGAGCAGATGACGGCTCCAACATCGAGGCCGGCGCCGCATTATTGAACGACATATCCCATCAGTCAACAAACACGAAGAACGCAACCGGCAACCTCGCCGATTGGTACGGCGCGGTCGCGGCCTATTCGGGAGCTACCGACCCGTTTGTCCGCGACCAATACGCCCAGCAAGTTTTCGGAATTATCAAGACAGGAAACGGCGCCGTCCTGCAATCGGGGGAGCACGTGTCGCTGGTCGCGCTTGACGTGCAGGGCGTACCTACTGCCATGCCTGCGCCGCCTGTCGCGCCAGATAGTGATGACTACCCCCCTGCCCTGTGGGTGCCGGCATACGCCGGGAACTACACGGTTGGAAGGCCCTATCCGCCGCTCAATACGATAATAATTCACGATACCGAGGGCTCTTATGCGTCGGCAATATCGTGGTTTCAGAACCCGGCTTCCCAGGTATCAACCCACTATGTGATCCGCTCAGCAGACGGGCAGATAACACAGATGGTGCGCGATGCCAATACGGCCTGGCACGCGGGCAACTGGGACTATAATGTGCGCGCCATCGGGATCGAGCACGAAGGTTACATGAACCAGCAGGGGTGGTACACCGAGGCCATGTACCAATCGTCCGCCGCACTGGTCCGGTATTTGACCGAGCGATACGGGATAAGGAAGGACAGGGCGCACATAATAGGACATTACCAGGTGCCGAACCAGAGCCATGTGGATCCGGGTCCGCTGTGGGACTGGAATTACTACATGACACTTGTGCGCCGTGACAACCAGCAGGAGGCTAGAGTCGACAACACTGATCCCGGCTTCGCTGCGATACCGTCCCAGATCGACCCGCAACACTACTGGTGGATCTACGGCGGTGGCTACAACGGGTCGAACACGTTTGTCACGACTTCAGTAGTGAACCAGTCAAGCAGCACAAACTCAGCCACTTGGACTGCTCAAGTCCCTGTTACCGGTTACTATGACCTCTATGCCTACATCCCATATGTTGACAACCAGACTCCCGACACACTGTCTGCTCGCTATCATGTTTTCAGTGCGAGTGGCGAGCAAGTTGTCACGGTCAGCCAGGGGGCAATTACAGACGTTGGCTCGGGAAGCTGGGCGAACCTCGGCAAGTTCCTGTTCAACGGGGGCGCTAACTCTTCCGTGTCGCTTAGTGATTGGACGGGCGAAAGCGGCAAGAACGTGTGGTTCGACGCTATGATGTGGATACCAGCAACCACGGGCTCACCTCCGCCTACGCCGCAGATCTCACCGACAGCAACTGCTCCGGCCGGCAACACTCCTACCCGCACGCCAACCACCGGCGTACCCACGAACACCCCGACCTGGACACAAACGCCGCTACCCACTGCTACAGCCGGGCCAACGTGGACACCGGGTCCGTGTGGAATGCGGTTCCTTGACCTTCCAGACACTCACTGGGCTTATGGTTACGTGAGCTATCTCTACTGCCATGGCGCGATTACCGGTTACTCGGACGGTACGTTCAGGCCCAACAACAGCAGCTCGCGCGGACAGTTCACCAAGATACTGGTACTCAGTTTCGGGTGGGCCCCGTATGCCCCGGCGCTGCCCACATTCAGCGACGTACTACCGCCCAGCACATTCTATCCATACGTCGAATCCGCTGTACAGCACGGGGTGATCAGTGGCTATTCGGATGGCACGTTCAGGCCGGGCAATGACGTTTCCCGGGCTCAGGCTGCCAAGATTCTTGTGCTTGGCAAGGCGTGGCCCCTGGTATCCCCGCCAAACCCAACATTCACCGATGTACCACCCGGTGACTGGGCATACAGCTACGTCGAAACCGCAGTCCAGCATGCGATCGTGACCGGTTACCCGGACGGGACGTTCCGACCTGCCTTGTCGGTCAGCCGGGCACAACTTTCCAAAATGACCGCCTTGTCGGCCCAGTCGCCTTGAGAATGGTGTAAGCCAGGCAACACTTGGCTCGCCCATCGGAGCAGAGCCAAGTGTTGCCTTGCGCAACGGGAAATCGATAATGATAGGGCCAACCTAGAGTACCTCGGAAGCGCACGCGATGCCGCTATGGTTTATAATAGTGTTTGATGGCTTTCTAAAATCTGCTTTCGGAGGATACGAATGGCTCTGTCAACGGACGCTGGCAACGGTGCCACAATGCCCGACCAACAAGCTGAACTCGGCGGTACCGCCGATGCTCGGGACATCTATGACGTGACGATTATTGGGGCCGGTCCAACCGGCCTATTTGGTGCATTTTACGCCGGGATGCGCACAATGAGAACCAAGATCATTGATGCTTTGCCTGAACCCGGGGGGCAGCTAACCGCTCTTTACCCCGAGAAACTCATCTTTGATGCCCCGGGGTTTCCAAAGGTGATCGCGAAAGACCTGGTCAAGTTGCTGATGGAGCAGGCCGTGCAATGGAACCCGGCCGTTTGCCTGGGTGAGCGCGTGATGTCTCTGGCCCAGGATACCGACGGCATCTGGATACTGACTACCGACAAGATCACGCACTACACGCGCACGGTCGTAGTAGCAGCAGGCGTCGGCGCATTCGCACCAAACAAGTTGGCGGTTGCCGATGTTGAGAAGTACGAAGGCAACAGCCTCTTCTACTTTGTTAAGGAGAAGGCAGCTTTCAAGGGTAAGCGACTCTTGATTGTGGGAGGTGGCGATTCGGCCGTGGACTGGGCTATCAACCTTCACGGGGTTGCAGAGGCGATCACACTCGTCCACCGCCGCGACGAGTTCCGCGCGCACGAGAGCTCAGTTACGGAGATGCGGGCTCTGCCTATCGACATACTTACGCCGTTCGAAGTGAAATCGGTTGTCGGCAACGGCAAGATTGAGAAGGTTGTTATTTTCAACAACCAGACCAAAGAGGAAACCGCTCTGGATGTGGATGCGATCCTGGTGAACGTTGGCTTCAAAGCTGATATCGGCCCGATTCGCGAGTGGGGTCTGGAGCTTGACAAGAAAGGCCGTGGTGTCGTGGTGAATTTCCGCATGGAAACCAACCTGCCCGGGGTCTTTGCCGCCGGTGACATTGCTGCCGAGGAAGTCAAAATGAACCTTATCGCGACAGGCTACGGGCAGGCTGCCATGGCCGTCAACGTCGCCAAGAACTTCGTTGACCCCAAGTCCAGCATCTTCCCCGGTCACAGTAGCGAGAAGTTGTCATGAGCGTTCAGGCCCCTCCCAATCTCAGACTGGTCAGTGGAGCTCTCGGAGATATCGACTCGGACCTTCTGGTTGTGCTTCACGGGCAAGACGGCGGAATGAACGGACTTGCAGGTGAGGTTGACAAAGTTACGGATGGCGCTGTCAAGGCGCTCATCGACGGTGGCTCTCTGACGGGCCGCGCTTTTTCGACCGAGTGGTTCTATCCGGCGCCCATCAAAACTAAGCGCATTTTGCTGCTGGGATCGGGCAAGGCCGACGAATTGAACGTACGCACCCTGAGAAGATTGGCGGCAGCGGCGGTGCGGCACGCACGTGCGAAGAAGGCGCAACGAGTCTGTCTGGCGTTTGATTGGCCCTCTTCGATCGATAATACTGCTGCAATCCAGGCATTGGCTGATGGTGCTGTCACGGGCCTCGCCGACTCGGATTTGTACAAGGATCACGAGAAGAAGGGCACGATCCTGGAGGTAAGCATCTGGTCCGAAAATGTAACCGATACCGCGGCAAAGGCAATGGAACGCGGGAGCAGGATCGCTCAAGAAATCAACTTCGGCCGATGGCTCGCGGACGAGCCCAGCAACATCATGTACCCTTCCCGAGTGGCCGATGAGGTCTCGCACCGTGCCGACAAGCTAGGCATCAAGTGGTCTGTATTGGGTGAGGACGAAATACGCGTTGCGGGGATGGGGTCGCTTCTGAGCGTAACACAGGGTAGCGCTCGCGCGCCACGTGTTGTCGTCCTTGAATACCGGGGCGGCGCGGACGATGGCGAAACACTTGCGTTTGTCGGCAAGGGCGTTACGTTCGACACGGGCGGCATTTCGATAAAGCCGGCCGCCGACATGCATTACATGAAGTACGATATGTGCGGCGCCGCTGCCGCTGTGTCCGCGCTATTCGCGCTCGCGTCGCTTGGCGCCAGGGTAAACGCGCTGGCTGTTGTGGGTCTAGTCGAGAACATGCCTAGCGGTACTGCTATGAGGCCCGGCGACGTGGTTCGCGCAGCGAACGGCAAGAGTATAGAGATAATCAATACCGACGCTGAAGGCAGGCTGGTCCTGGCCGATGTGCTCGATCTCGCGCGCAAGCTTGGGGGCAGCAAGCTCGTGGACATTGCCACCCTGACGGGTGCGATAAAGGTTGCGTTGGGAACGGCAGCGGCTGGCGCTATGGGCTCGCCCCAGGCGTGGGTTGACACCGTAATTGCAGCATCGGAGCGCGCCGGCGAAAAACTGTGGCCGATGCCGCTTTATCCGGAGTACTTCGACCAGATAAAGAGCAACATTGCTGATATGATGAACAGCGGCGGCCGGTATGGAGGGGCGCTGACCGCCGGCATCTTCCTCAAACAATTCGTCGGGGACACGCCGTGGGTACACCTCGATGTGGCGGGCACTGCGTGGACTGAAAAAGACTCTGCTTGGCAGATGAAGGGTGCCACCGGTTCGATGGTCCGGACACTGGTGGAACTGGCAAGCGCGCAGAAGTAAAACGCTAGATTACGTAGTCGGCGTTTCCGCCTGTGCCTGGGTCTCGGCTTTTGCCTGCAAACCATCGCCACCGGAGCCTGGGTGGAAGCTCCACTCTGCGGGAATATGGATTAAGCCCCAACGCTCCGCCAGGCCCGGGGTCGGCTGAACGTAGAAACTGTAGGCGCGATGCTGGTGGTCGAGAGTTTCAGCTATGTCAGCGCCGGTCAGGGCCACAGTAACGTCATACATACCCGCCAGCAGGGGCAGATTATCAATGTGGTAGTCAACGTGACCTGTTCCGTCAATGTAAGGGATTTCGAGCCCGCTGAAGCGCGTGTTGGGCCCGTTCAGATGGACGCCGTTCTGCGTATAGAGTGCGATCCCGAATACGGGGTTCTCAATACGATCGTGTGCCGCATAGTAAATGCGGATCGTAAATGGCTGGTCTGTCAGGAACGTCTTAATGTCCTGGCCATCCGCATTGAAGAATCGAACATCGAAGATTTCAGCGCGTCCGCTTGTCCAATGCGTGCCCGGTGCGTCGTATGTGAACTTGCCGACGTTTTCTTCGGTCTCCGGGTCGGCCTGCTCAGGAGAGTCTTGGCCTGTCTGTCCCTGCTCTTCCAGGTCCTCCTGGGTTGGCTCCTGTATTTCAACAGCAGCGTGAGAGGCGCCCGAGGCGTATCTGGCTGACGTGCCATCCCGGCGCGCTTCGTATTCCTCGCGGATCCGATCAGCGTGCTTCTCGTTCTCGAAGGTGAGATACTGATCTATAACATCGTTCGCCGGACCGTCGGCAATTAGCTTGCCGTGATCGAGCCAGATAGCCCGGCTGCACAGGCTGCGCACCGAGTCCAGGGCGTGTGAAACATAGATGATGGTTACGCCACGCCTGCGCAGTGCAGCTATATAGTCGAGGCATTTGCGCTGGAAAGCTTCATCACCCACAGCCAGGACTTCGTCGGTTAGCAATATATCCGGGTCCACATTGATGGCCACGGCAAACCCCAACCGCATCACCATGCCTGACGAGTAATGTTTGATGGGCGTATCAATGAACTCGCTCATCTCCGCAAAATCGACGATGGCATCGTATCGATCGGCCATTTCCTTGCGTGGGATGCCCAGTAATGAGCCGTTGAGGAATATATTCTCGCGACCCGTAAGTTCCGGGTGAAAGCCCGTCCCCAGTTCTAATAACGCCGACACTTTGCCGCGGACGGATACACTGCCCGATGTAGGATCGAGGATGCGCGACACCAGTTTCAGGGTGGTAGATTTTCCCGAGCCATTCTCGCCGATTATGCCAACTGCTTCCCCCTGGTAGATGCCGAAGTTCACGTCCTTCAATGCCCAGAACTTCTCAGTAGCAGGGCGAGGCATCGGCTTACCAAGCCGCGAGGGGCTGCGCAGCCCGAAAAGGCTTACCACCATATCCTGGAACGATTGAGGACGCTCGTGTCGCAGAGTGAACTTCTTTGAAACGTTGCTGAACTTGATTACCTTGGCACGCGCTGGACTTGTTCGCACTGCTACGGCCTGCGGGGGAGTCACCTGCTGCCCAGATTTGGCGCCCGCAACTTGCTCCTGTGCAGGATGCTTTTCACTGTCTGTAAGCCCATTCGTGTGAATAAGGCCGTCGCTGTTCTCAATCGTTTCTTCTGTACCGTGTGCCACTGCTTAGATCTCCTCCCCAAAGCTGTGGCTGAGACGCATGAAAAACAGGTACCCACCCACGAGTAACACAGTACATACAATCAAGTTACGCAGCATGAAGAACGGATCAGGGCTCGCCGCGTCGCTGTAGTAGAACACTTCTCGGAAGTTCGCCACGAGCGAGGCCATCGGGTTCAAATAGTACATCCAGTTCGCCAGGTCGTGCACAACATCGCGCGCGTCGTAGATGATGGGCGTAAGGAAGAACCACGCGCTCAAGCCAACTTCAACCAGCACGCTCGTATCGCGGAAGAAGACGTTGAGGGCAGAGATGAAGAAGCCAAGGCCCGTAAGGAAGATGGTCTGAGTAAGGATCAGCAGAGGAACCCAGAGCAGGTGGGCATTAAAGCAGGCGTACTGGCAATCCGAGCCAAACGGTGAGCCCGACCCTTCGGGCCTCAAGATGATCATGAACAGTACCAATGCAGGAAGCGCCAGCAGAAAGTTGATCATGTTGGCTAAGACGACTGCTACTGGGAGCATTTCGCGCGGGAAGTATACCTTCTTTATCAGATAGCCGCTGTTCACAATGCTACCGAGCGTGCCCGTGACTGCCGAAGCGCACCAGTTCCACGGCAGCAGCGCCACCAGGAAGAAAACGTGATACATCGGGTGTGTGGGGTTATTCTCGCTGCCCAATAACTGCTGGAAAACGAAGGTAAAGACCAGCATCAACAGGACGGGGTTCAGGAGCGACCAGAAGAAGCCGAGAACGGAGTGCTTGTATCGCACCTTCAAGTCGCGAACGACAAGGTTATAAAGGAGGTCCCGATAGTCTATGGATCGCTTTGCGCGTGCTAACAAATGAATGACCGCCTTCCGGAAGGTAGGCTAATTAGGGTACTTCAAGGATTATAAGTTGGTACATGCCGCATAGTCAAGCAGTGTGCGAAACGGCGCAGGTTCAGCGTACCTACTTTTGGCGCCGCAGTCGGCCTCTAGCCGATGACTCCTATATTGGAACGTTTCAGCTGAGACGCGGTTCCAACAACGCGTCATTGACATCGCTATTTATGACCGTCAAAGATGTCTATAACGCACCGACCAGCAGCCGATTTTACGAACGAATTGGCTAAGTGCGTAAAGAGCCATTTGGCAATGCATGTGGCATTTCACACTATTTGCGCGTCAACACGCTTCAGGAAGCCTCGTGACGCCCGTTGCGTTTATCTTGGCGACTTAATTCCGACGAAGACCGGGAATCTGGCCTCTTCGCGTTTTTGGGGCTGCAAAAGAGCTCTAATCCGCCGCCGAACACGTCCGAGAGGGCGTTCAGTCGATACGACTCGCACTCGAAATCCTGCCTCATGGAGGTGATCCAGAAGTTCAGACTCGACCAGGAAACCGTGCCCACCAGGCAGGTCTGCAGGCTCACGGCCAAGAACGCGCGACAGTGTTTGACGCTGTTCCATGGCCATTATCACGCCAGGTGCAGGTGCGCTGTAAATCGGACTGTCGGAGATAACGAGCATACCGTTTGGGCGAAGTACCCGGTACGCCTCAACCAGCGTTGTTGGAACGTCGGAGTAGTAGAGCGCGGCACTCACCGTACATAAGTCGAAGGCTTGATCGCCAAACGGCAAGCGATCCATAGAGGCCTGCACGCGATCGAACCATAACTTGTCGTGTTGTATGAACATCAGACCGGTCGTAAGACTGTCACTTCCCTGGACATTCAGATCCAGGGCGACCGTGGTAAAGCCGAGCTGAGCCAGGCGGCGGGAGAGCCAGCAGTTGCCCGCGCCGAGGTCAAGTGCCACCGCGCCGTTGGGATTGCCGAGGTGCCTGTGTAGTTCGTCCTCAATCGCGATCAAGCTGCGCCTGCGTATCCGCCAGATCTGCGCGGTAGGATCGTCTTGGGGGACCTGCGGTAGGCTCAGATAGTATGCCTCGTCGCGCTCCCAACCCTCCCGTGAGCGCTGCAAAGGGTAGCTTTCGAGAAAAGGCGCAAATCGAGCCCGTTGTTGCTCTGTAAGCATTCGCCAGATGCCATCGACGCAGTCAAACCGGTCGACGCAGTCAAACCGGTCGACGCAGTCAACACATACGACCGTCGATGGGCGTGTGAGGCGACACTTCGCACCGCAACGTGGGCAACGCATGAGCTCGCTGAAGCCGACGGTGCGTTGTCGCTCTAAATCGTCCATCATTTGGGGTCCACCGTTGCGAGAAGGGCTTGCGGCGGGCCCATAGTGCCCGCCACGTTCCGGACAGGCGACGCACTGCACCAGAGGTCATTCCGGCCGAGCGTTGGCTCTCGACCGGCGCACACGGCGAAAATCCGCCGGATCCACTTAAGGGCCTCGTCCGAGGCCTCCGGGGCGTTTGTAATCGAGCCGCCCCGCGCAGCTTCCAAAACACAACTTACAGTCGCAGGGTTGGCGGGCTCGTCTACACAGAAGATCACGTGCGCCATCGTGCTTACAGTATATCAAACTGTACCGGCGTGTTACACAGGAAAGCGAGCAGTTGGCAATCAGGCGAATTACACACTGGTCAGTTGCGGTACCCAGGGTCTCGGCGGCGGGTGTGCGAGCACTCGGTATAGGAGCTCATCCACACCATAGAGGACGATCGGCGCACCGGGCATCGTGTGCTCGCCCATCCAGGTCGCCAGTGGTGCGACCGTGATCGCATAAGGCGCGGCTACCGGCGGCAGCTGTGACTGGATCCTGACCGAGGTAATCGCTTCGCTTACACCAGCCAACATATAAACGACAAGTAACAGGGTCGCCGCAACAGATAGGAAGCGCGACTGCCACTCTCGCTGCCGCAACACGTTGTAGAGAATCACTGCCGTTGCTCCAGCTGCGACGGCCAGTAGTGGAAGCGCTGCCTGCAAATGGAAGCGCCCGTACCTCGGCCAAACCGGCAGTGTGGCTGCCAAGAGCAGGCTAGGTCCCGCTATCAAGGGTCGTGAATATCTGCCTGCTACGTGCCGCACGCCCAGAGCAGCCCCCGCCAACGTCAATGCAACCAGGGGCGCGAATGCCACGAGCAGCCAGAAGCTATCGCCGGAAGGTGGTGCCATGCCGGCTGCCGCGGCGTAATTCCCCTCGAGCGAGTACGTGATTATCCAGTATGCAGCTGCGGGACCTGCCCCCTGAGACGTGAGGTAGACCGCCGCGAGGGTTAAAGGCACTAGCATGCCAAAGGCGAATGCCGAGAGACGTCGCCACCGCCCTCGCCGTTGCCTGTCCCATGCAAGAGCCAGCAGCACTCCAAGTACAGCAAACACCGCATGCTGTTTCAGCAGCATCGCAACGGCAAGCAACCCCCCCAACGCGCCGGCCAACGGGATTTCGGTGGCCGCCCGGGTACGGTCAGCGGTATTTGCAGCGTTTTCGTCCTGCAAAACCAGTAAGAGCACGATGACAAGGTAGACGGGAGCGAGCGCGCCGTCGTACCACAAGTGATCCGCGTTGGCCCCAACCGCCCAGAATGCCACGCCTGTCAGGGCGACAAGTGCGCCCCATGCTCCGCACAGTTTCCTCGCCACAATGTAAGTCAGCAACAGCGTCACGGCTCGAAGAGCAACGATGAGGACTCGGAGAGGTAGGCCAGGGTCACCATCGAATGGCACCAGTAACCAGGGAAGAAGTGGCGGGTGCTGGTCAATGAGGTCCGTATAAAGTACCCACCCGCGCCTGATCAGCCACGGCAGTAGGGTAGTCTCAGCATCGACCGAGTATTGCTCATACCAGGCATAGACTAGCGCGGCAACAGCAACAAGGATGGCTAATGGGCCCGCGGCACCGATCCTAAGTCTCCTCAGTCCTGCGGGTGTGGCGGAACGCCGTTTTTCATCCAAGGCTGCCCGTGACGGGGTGGAACTCGTCTGAGCCATCAAATGCCTGGGCCGCGCATCATTCTGCTTGATTCTCTCCGTGCGCCGGGACCGCAGAGTGTACACCCATACCACCGGCACTGGCCAATAGGCCCACGTAAACCCAGGGGAACGCGAGCCACGAACCCTCTGTCACCTGGAAAGCCACTAGAAGGGCCGCAAGAGCACCAAGCAAACCGAGTGTGGTCCATTGAAACACCTGGCTTTCAGGGTAACGCTGGAGCCCGCGCGCTGATGCCCAGATCAAGCCCCCGATGCCGGCCAGCCAGCAGGCCAGGCCGATGAGGCCGCTGTCATAGACCACATGAAACTCCAGATTTGAGATCCAGCCAGGGTTGCCCTTAGCATCCTGATGGCCGACGGCGAAACTACCGGCGCCGTTGCCCACGAAGGGGTGTGCCTCGATACCCGGCATGGCGTCTTGCAAACTATCCACACGAGCGCGCAATGAGGGATCGGCCTGAGGATCGTAGGCGCTCACGTTCACTCTGCTGAAGAGAACAGAGCTTGTACCGGGAAATACCAGCGGAGCGAGGCCGACGAGGAATAGCGCAGCTGCAGCAGTTGCCGACACCGCGAGAGCCAAGTTTGGTCTTCTCCTTAGTGCGGGCTTACTGTCGATGCGAGGCGCGCTGGCGCGCTTGCGAGATAAAGCTAATCCGACGACCAGCACAAGTACTCCCGCAGCGAACCCCAACCAGGCACCACGCGCTAAGCTGAGCCCAAGTGCAGCCAGGATTAGTGCCAGGCCACAAGCCAGAACTAACGCGCGGCGTCGCGATGCTTCGGCAATCAGGGTAGCCACGGTTAGGATAGCGCCTGCAGCCAGATAGCTTCCCAGAAAGTTAGGCTCCCAGAGCGTGCCCGTAGGCACGGCAATACCCCCGGTTCCTATCTGTGCGCCAGGCGGCACCCATGACCAGGCCAGGCCGAGCACCAGAAAGGTCAGCACGGCTTCTGCGCAGGCAAGTGTGATAAGCATGTCAACGGCCTGAGACAGACGCCTTCTCGTGTCGACCAGTCCGTACGCCAGCCATGCCGCGGAAGTCACTAGTGCAACCATGACCGTGTGGCGCACACTCTCAGCTGGGTCGGGCGCGTTCAGAACCGATGCTACAAGTAGCGTAACAAGTAGCGGAATCGTCCATAAGAGAAGTCGGGCCTTTGCGAACCGCCCATTGAGAACTAGACGCCAGCCAACGAGCGCCCACAATACCAGCAGCGCCACGTGTTCGGGTTTCACTGTTAGCCCCGCGACCACAAACGCAGGCTGCTCAAGGCTGACGCCGACAATGAGTAGTAGCAGAGCCGCCAATTGTAGGCGGACCCCGAGCATACCCACCGCCATGCCGCCGGGCCTGTGGCTGGTCAAATCCGGCACTTCAGGTACAGCAACTCTGCCTGTTCTGCTCGGCTCCATCGGGCGCGCTCTCCTCCTCTATCTTGCCGAAATTATAGCGAATCCGCGGTTCGTACCGCAAGGAATGTTCGTGCGCCTCCACATCGTCCAAGCGTCCTGGTAACAAGACCGACTCGGGTGAACGCGCCACGCCACAGGTACACCGCGCACATTATCCGCTCGGTGGTGGTAGAATTGTGCCGGTATGCACTTCCAAGCGGACCATAGCGAGAGCACTATCTCTGAGTGGTGAGTGTTTAAACCAGCCCCTGTGCCGGACTCCATGTCCGTTTCCCCGAGTCGGTCGGCAATCAGCAGGCCCGGCTCCCCGTTGTCTTACAAGTTGGCGCTTCTTGGTTTGGTGCTCCTAAGCCTTGGGTTGCGGATTTTCGCGATCGGCTGGGGAATACCGGACTTTGACCCTGCGCGCATCGCTACAAGCAGTTATCGCAACTCATACCACATCGACGAAGACAATTTCATCTGGGGGCCAATGCAGATGCGCCCCGCTCAGGGCAACTTCGACGTAGTCGACTATCACTGGGGCACGCTTCAACTCTTTCTGGTCGACGGAACCTTCCTGGTTGGAGAATCAGTGGGCATAGTCCCGACGCCCTGGGAGACCGCGTTTCGGGACGGCGATTTAGGTACCATCCCGAAACTCTATATCCTGGGGCGCTTAGTGTCGGTCCTAGCTGGACTACTTGGTACCGTGCTTGGGGCCGCTCTAGGCTCGCTTGTCGCAGGACGTACCGGGGGCCTGGCCGCCGGTGCGGCCTACACCGCGACTCCCCTGGCTGTGGCCGAGGCCCATTACCTGACCAACGACGTTGTGATGAGCGTTCTTGTGGCGGGGTCGGTGCTGTGCGCAGTGATGGCAGTTCAACCTATGCGACTTCGTTGGCTGTTCCTGGCAGGCTTGCTGCTGGGTCTTGGCGTCGCGGATAAATATTCAGCCATTTTCGCTGCCCCAGCGCTTCTTGTTGCCCAGTTCTTCTACTTGCGACAGGACAGCGGCGCAACGCGGAGTACGCGCAAGCAAGGTGTTTTCGCCTTCGTGGCACCTTGGTGCGGCCTCGTGCTTGGGTTCGTCGTGGGCGAACCGTACGTGATTTTCGTGCCCGGAAAGATAGTGGCTGGCATCCAAACAACTGTGCAAGGCAATGCATCCGATCTGACAGCGGGCATAAAACAGATCCTTGGGATGTTGCTCTGGCAGGCACAGAACGTGGCTGAATTAGCTCTTACGTGGCCGCTGGCGCTGTTAGCGCTCGCTGGCGTAGGTGTGCTGCTTTGGAGTGCCCTCCGCACCGTTATGAGGGTGAGGCAGGAGCCCATTGAGCAAGATGCAGGCACTCCGCCGCCTGCGACTGCATCTTGGATCGTTCTGGCGGCACTTGCTGGCTTGATGTTAGGGCTTGCGCTCAACGTGTGCCGATGCTCCGCTATAGCCAACCGTTCTTGCCGTTGCTGGCGGTTGGAGCGGGTGTCGCCCTGGTGGCGATACCAACGCGCTTCCTCAGGTGGACAACTGCGGCGCTCGTTATTGGTACAGCCGGTGTAATTACGCTCGGCCAGCTTTCGATCATGGCGGGGCCGCACCCGGCGAACGAACTGCTCGCCTGGTTGCAAGCGCACTTACAGCGTGGACAAACTGTGGCGCAAGTCTGGCCCGAGTACCCCCCTCTCGACGGTACAGGAGAGTACCGGCTGGTAAGCATGGACCGGTGGAATCCCCAGTTGCCGGAAGGATCCACTCCGGACTATATCATCACGGACAACATGGCTTTTGCCCCACCTGCACCCGCTTTATAAGATCTACTCGCCGCTCATTATCATGAGGTAGCCGAATTCAGCGCTCGCCCACGCATAGGACCGTTCACCTGGGACGAAGGCACAACGCCCCATGATTGGAAATACAGTCACCCTTCTTTCAAGGTCTACGCTCCGCTGAAGTGAGGTTCATGACCGCACTTAGCGCCTTGTGTCTATGCTGTAAACGGAATATGCTCCCGCAGTTCCTTGAGGCGTGAGGGAGTAGTTTTGCTGCAGCCAGAGCCAGCGAGCCGCGAGTGGCGTGTTGGCCCACTGCCCTGACATATCAGCCTCGGGGATGACAAGGAGGTGAGTGCCCGGCGCGTCCAGAAAGTGAGCTACGATATTCTGGTCGCTGTTGAATAGCTCAATTGTCGGCCACTGAGTGTAATGATAGAGCACCGAAGTCATGCCAAAGGCAACCACGCGCGGCGGGGTTTCCTCTGCATAGGAGCCCGCTGCCTGCCGCGCAAGAGCTACCACCGCCCGTTCTTCAACCTTGAACGATTCGTGGATTCCCATCCAGCCCCTGACTGAGCCCTGTTCCCTGTAGATTCCGGCTCCGACGCAAGCCATTACCACAAGGGCCGTAGCTGCGGCAAGCGCCCTCCTTCCCCTGTCCCCTCGGCGCACTGCATCGATAGCCAGGTCAATACCCTTCGTGGCTCCTATGCCTATCAGGACCAGGAACGTCGGCAAGTACGTTAGTGCGAATCGCTGAGCCTGGTATGGCGCACCTGCGAAAAACAGGACGGGCGGCAGCCACCAGGTCACCAGTAGGGCAATGACGGGCCATATACGCGCACGGACAAGCACGACAGCCCCCAAGAAGAGGGCCGGCAGATAGAATCCGGAGAGGAAACCCGAGTCTGAATCGAAGAATGGCGCGAGAAGATAGAAGACAATCATGGGCTGTCCGAATGTACTCGTGCCATCGGGGCCTGTGACCGTCCTGCTGAACAAATTGGCTGGCGACCAGTTATTTAGCCAGTACGCGGTACTGGCGCCGGCCCCGCCCGCGAGGTTAAGTTCTTTGTATGCTATCAAATAGAAAAGCTGTGGCAAGATGCCAGCCGCAAACCCCGCTAATGCCCACCACGGCGTGGGATAGCCCGCGACCAGGCGGCTTTGCCGATGATCAGTAGGGGAAAATCGCCGCACCAGATAATAGACCACCACCGGTACTACGAAGAATATGGCTCCGTAGCGCATCAGTACGGCGAGCCCGAGCGCAACCCCACCTGCAACAGCCCATGCTACCCCGCGCTTTGCACTCGAATTCCTTCTCACCTGCACAGGCCACGCCCGTAAGCTGCAATAAATGCCTAGCAGACCGCAGAAGAGCGCCGGGACGTCAGCCATCACAGATAGGCCCATTCGCGTGAAAGTGGCAACGAGCGGGAGCAGTCCTCCTGCAACCAGGCCCGCCAGGACCCGTGCGCGGAACGCTGCACCGGCCCACATCTCACCAACTAGCAAATAGAGCATTATGACGGCCCCGCCTGCCAAGAAGAGAGTTGTTTCTCGCCCCCCGGCCACACTGCCCGTGATAATCTGACCTCCAATTATGAGCAGGTGATAGCCCACCGGCCAATGGTAAAGTTGGGCACCGCTGAACAGCTGCCAGGGCTGCGATGCCTGGCCTGTCATGTCCTGCAATATCGCGCGGGCCTGGTAGTAATATGCGTAGGAGTCCTGCCCATACAGGCCATCATAAGGATAATGGGCCAGGAGGTACCAAAACAGTAGCGCACACCAGGCTACTAACATGCCAATGGCCAGGGCGCTGATTGCGGCATGGGACCTTCCAAGCGCGACCATTCGCTCGTGGACTGACAGACGCTGTGGTACCTTTGCTTGCATGCTATAGACTGTCGCACAGGACGAGAGTGCCCGGGCTTGCCGGCCCGCAGGCAATCAATATACCACGGTGAAGATTGGTCCGGCAAAGAACTCTAGCGAATTCAGGACCATGAACAGGGGTTCGCTGGCGCCCTCGGACTTGATCGATTGTATATAATTGCGGAGTTCGTGAATGCCCGTCAAGGAGTGGAAAGCATGGTTGGACCGGAACACACAGGGAGTTCGCGGGCCGAGCCTTCGGTCCGCAATAAACATGACTTCCTCAGTGGTCATATGGGCGCAGTGTCGCTTACGGCGGTGGCTTGTATCGCCCTGGTAATCGGCGGACTGAGCGCAACCGTGGCCCGCAATGGCCTGCACTGGGACCAGGAGACGGCCCTGTACCCATGGTTGATGAACAATGGCTGGGTATTGTATCGCGACATTCGCGACCAGCACGGCCCCCTATTTCCCAGCCTCCTTTCACTCTTGCCTGATCCTGGGAGTGCGGGCACTCAGTTCGTCTTCATGCTCCTGCTGGTGGCGCTTGTCGCGCTGTTGACCGCAATTGCTGCCTGGCGCACGTCCAGTCCGGCGGCTGCGCTCTTTGCGGTCGGCCTCTACGCGCTCTGGATACTACCATTTGACGGGGCGCATGTTTGGTACGATCTCGGCCTCGCCCCATTCTACCTGGCCGCATTCCTCGTCGCCTGGGACATGCTCGCCAAGCCGGCCGAGAATTGGCGTCCCGTGGCGCTCGGGTTGCTCCTGGGTCTGGCGTTTCTGCTAAAGCAGCAGGCCGCGGTTGCCCTCTTGGGCGGGCTTGCGGTTGTGCCATTGCACCAAAGGCGTTCTGTTGCCTTGTACGTAGGCGCGGCTAGCTTGCCGGTACTCATCAGCGTTCTAGTTTTCTCAATCACAGGTGCAGTGGGGGACTATTTCTACTGGGTCGTGACATATAACTTGACGCCCACATACGTCCAGGGAGCTTCCGCCCTCGTCCCGCCGGCGGATTGGCCCCTCATTCTTGCCCTCCTGGCACCGGTGCCTGCGCTTGCTGCCGGCCTTTCCCCTATGAAAAGCATTTGGCGCAGGCGGCTCGGCTTCATCATCTTTTCAGGCGGCTTACTGTTCGCAGCAATAATTCCGATCTGGCCGCGCTATGCACGTTTCCATCTGGCAGGCGCTCTGCCCCTGCTGGCCTTATTCGGCGGCATTGCCATCTGGAATTTGTTGGTACACTTTCCGGGATTCCGTTCTCGCGCTGTACTTCCTTGGGCGGGAGGAGTTCTGCTTATCCTCCTTTCTCTCAGGCTCACTGGGCCGTCGGGTTTGCGGACGCTGGCGGGCGTCTGGCGAGTCCAACCTGCTCCCTTACCGTATAGCTCCACTATCGCTCCGCTTCGTAACTGGGTTCAGTCGAATACGCCCCCCGACCGTCCGATCCTCGTGTATGATCTCGATTCCACGCTGTATCGGGTGCTCGAACGACAACCGCCAAAGCCGTGGTCTCCCTTCTTCCCCTGGATCATGGAAGGCGATTCCACAGCTGCGCAGTGGGTCGCAGGCATCGAAACCGCGCGCCCGCGCATCGCCCTCGTCACGCCTGAATTTGTTGCCGGGCGTCACCTACCGATCCCCGACGGAGGACGCAGCGAAGAATTCCTCAGAGCGAACTACGTGGCAGGGCCCGTGTTCACGGTCGAGAAATATCCCGGTTCAGGACAGCAGCAGATCGTCGCGCTGCAATTAGCAGGCCCATAACCAGCCCCCAGAGCACCAGAGTGCCATAGAGGCGCGGGTAATAAAGCAGCGAACGCCAACCCTCGACGCCAGGCACATTGAAACGCCAGGGAGCGCCAAGTAACAGTGCTGAAACGAACAGGGCTATCGACCCCGCCAGGATTGGCAGACGCGCTTGCAGGTTTCTCGTTCGGATATTGGCGGCATACATATCCCATATGACCCTCAACACAACCAGTAACGGAAACAGCGTAAGCACAAAATGGTAATCCTCAGCCACGGGTGCCAGAACAAGCGCCAGCGGCACTACAAGAGCCACGGGAAGTAACCCCTGCGCGACAGTCGCCGGGCGTGTATCGACGACTGTGCTACGTATGTACAACGTCCAGCTGGTTAGCGCGACCAACACCACAGCCCAGGCCCACCAGAGCCACCCCGCCAGCGCGGGCATGTTCACCACAGGCACCGGGTTATAAGTGGCGTCGTAGCGCAACAAATGAGTAAGCCAACTGTTGAGCGTCTGGTAGGCAGTAACCGCAGTTTCAGGCCGGTCGCGCCATGTGACCGCGAACCTCAGCGCGCGAACCCACTGCTCAGTACCCCATAGTGCAACGGTAACGCCGGCTGCGGCAGCAAAGAACGCAAGGGCCGAAATCAGCAGGCGCCAGCGCCTCCAGAGTAGGATAGGAAGCAGCAGGATAGCCGCGTAATAGAGCTTAACAATAGCGAACAGGCCCAAAGTCAAACCCGCCGCAATCTGGGTTCGACTCGTGCCCTTTGACTGTGTTCCCTCCTGAAAATCGTGCAGACGAAAGCCCAGCACGGCGCCCACAGCCAGAAGCAACAATAACAATGGATAAGCCTGCCCCCGGCTGATATTCTCGCGCCAGGGGTGAAATAGCGGCGCGAGCGCCCATAGCCCAAATTCCATGGTTCGGGTCGGCGCGAGCGCTCGAAACAATAATGCGCAAGACAGAATATAGCAGAATAGCATCAACATGTCCCAGATCGTGCGTGCTGTTGTCTCGCTAAAGGCCGCCAGCGGCAAGAACACCAGGATCGTCGTGGGCATGTTCGCTTCGAAGATGTCGGGCACTGTTCCAAGGCGCGTGGCTTGCTGGAAGAATACATCTCGATCTGCGTAAATGAGATTTGCATTTCCCTCGATAGCGAGCCGCGCCGCGACCCAGTAGGCAGGGTTTGGCCAATGCGGTGCCTGCACGGCCGGCAGCAGCACTCGCACACCAAAGTCGGACCATGTCAGCACTGCAATCAGCAGCAGAAGCAAGTGCAGCAGGAGTCCAGGCTTTTGCGCCGAGAAGATTGAGGTACCCATTGCTAGACTGACAACTCGTTATCCGAGGCTCCCGAGGGGTGCGGTTTGTCGAGTACAAATAAGCGAGGTTCAATGTACATCCCGTCGTCGTGGTGCTGCCGGTTTAGCACGCGATAAAGAGCCCGCGCCCGGCGCCCGGATGGTGTAAGGTAGCTGTGCAGCCAGTAGAAGCGCGACAAGGCGTTAGACGCAAGAGTTCGCAAGTCCAGACTTGAGCGCGCCGTCTTCCGGTCCCCGGGTGCGGCGCTAATAATGTCGGAGCTTACAACCTGGAAGCCGGCATCCTTCATAACGCCCAGCCACTCATCAAGCGCCCAGGGTGAATCTGACGCCATGCGCAGGCCGAAGTCCGCGAGACATGACGCGTTGATGGCAGCAATAGTTTTGGCGGGTACTCCGGTTCGCCAGATCGCTTCGTTCGCCACATATCTGCCGCTCGGCTTCAGGACGCGGTACATCTCTTGGAGCAGTGCTTTCGCGCCCTGAGCGTCCTGGAAACCCAGCACTGATTCCGTGTAGACCCTGTCATATGATGCGTCGGCGAAAGGCAGGCGCCCGTCAGGCTCCACAAGGTGTACGGCAGAGCGCTTGCCGAGGCCCGACAGGCGAATGCGTTTGCGTGCTACTTGCAGCATGGCAGGTGTAACATCGACGCCGTCAATCCGCGCCGGCTTGTACTGAGCCAGGCGCGCCATCGTACCGCCGGTCCCGCAACCCACGTCCAGCACACGCAAACCTCCACGCAGCCCCAGTCGTTCGATCAAAGCCGCGGTGGCTGCCAGGCCGAGTGGGTGGATCTCCGTTGCGCCCGTGCCAGCGAGATGCACCAAGAATCGCAAGTCCATCTGGCGATTTTGGTCGACAGCAGGGTGGCCGGACTCATCAGTATCGGTAGAATAATCTGATTTGAGCATGTTACAGTTTCGGGTGCCTCAAGTAATCTGCGGCCAATATAATCTGCACACGCACGCACGTCAATCGAGGGCAGCCCGAACAATGCCAATTTGGCCTCTCGAGCCTCAATACTGTAGGGCTTGTTTGATCTGATCGACAGTCAAATGTCTGATGTTGCGGAAGATGCGTACGGTGGGGTGATCGAACACTTGAAATGTCTCTTCGGTACTATCGTCTGGGAAAACCAGCGGTCCAAGCCGGGGCGAGCTCTGAAACGTGGCCACGGGCGCGTACCCCAGGTCACCAGCGAACAGCAACCGGTAATAGCGCCCCATGAGTCGGAAGTTGGGCAGGCGCGGTAATGTACCTGACCAACGCCTGCTGGCTATTACCAGATATTCCCCTCCGGCAAGTTCGGATGCCATCCTAGACAACTTTGCAGGCGAATCGGGTGTTGTAGGCGCTATGACTCCGAGCTTATAGGTCTGCACCGGGTATGCTGCGTCCGGAATCGGGATCAACGTGTCCTTGTCCTCCACCACTACACTCGTGCCCGCAGGCACGGTACTGTGAAACCAGTCAGTTGCCGCCAGCCTTGTGTCGGCGAAGCATAGATGGTAAGAAACGCGAGCCCCCACAGCGCGCTGAATGTTACCACCATCGCCGCAATAGCGCGCGAAAGCGTTCGCAAACTAGCACCTTTGCTCTCACCCCACGTCATCAGCGCGCCAATAGCCCCGGCCGCAAAGAGGCAGAGAAAAGGCACTAACAGCAGGGTGTGTCGCACGAACCGGGCCTCCCAGGTGCCTATGTACAGAAAATAAAGGGCAGGCCACAACGTAAGCAGAAGAGTGGGTAGCAGTTCTACCCGCCGAAGCACCATGCGCGTTACCGATAGCGCCCAACCCACAACGCCGCTAATACCCGTGGCAAGACCCACGCTCCAGACTATCAGATTGCTCCCTTCGAACATGTAGGGCGTTGTGCCAATGAATTGCCACGTGTAAACCAATGTGTACCCACCATTCAACTCTTGAGATTGTTCCACAAGAGCAGCCCGGAACTCGTTCCAGTCCAGCAAGTAGTAAGGCGATGCGACCAGAGCTATTACCCCGCCAATCGCCACGAAGACCAGATAACGAGAAGCACGGAGCAAGAACCGACTTTCACGGGATACCGGGCACTCGACACGAGAAAGGCGAGTGTTGGTATGACTATGAATGATGCTGCAGTGAGCTTAGTTGCGACTGCGAGGCCAAGCACAACTGCTGTCGCGACGAGGGTGCCCGTGCCTCCGCCATCAACAATTCGCAGAGATAGCCACAGAATGGCAACTCCCGCAAGCGTAACCATTGTATCCACGGTGCCGAAATGGGCAGCCTGGCTAAGTAGTGGGGCTGCGGCGGTGATAAAGGCCGCCACCAGCCCCGATGTAACGCCCAACAGTCGCCGCCCAACCAGGAAACACAAGGGGCAGCGTTAAAGTGCTGCAGAGAGCCGCGTAGAAGCGCCCAATCAATGCCAGGCGCGATGTGTCGAGCCAGTCCAACCCGGTGAGCCAGCGCAGCGCCTCGGCTGTGCCCTTGTACAGATATATCGGAAATGAACCATAGAAGAAGAAGTGCGGATTAAGGTCAGGCCCGAGCCTGCGAATTACCTGGTTAAGCGCCCACTCGTCCGGGTGAAGGTTATGAGCACCGCCGTCCCAGTTCAGGTTCCAGAAACGAGCCACGCCACCAAGCAGCGCTATGCAGAACAAAAGCAAGGTCGATAGACGTCCCCACGCGGCACGTTTTACTTCGTTAGGTGCTAGAGACTGCTCTTCAATTTCTGTATTGCCTGCTCTTGCTGCCACATTCGACTCCACGTGCTGATATGACATACAAGCCACTTAGCTGCATCTCACGTCTCGCACACCATGGCCGCTGCGGTCCCATCATAACCCAGAGCCCATTGATTGACACCCTTAGCAGCCCACTCTATAATTCACCTGCACTCGCGGCCAACTCAGTCACAATTCGCATAAGACAATTAACGGGAAGCCAAACGCTTAAAGTCCGCTTATGAATCGATAGCTTGGACCAACTGGACGTCGAAAATCCGACCCTCTGGATTCGTATCCTCAGCCTGGCACGCAGACGTGTAACCGGTGATTTGATTGTGACCTTCGGTGGTCGCGGGGTCCAAGTCTTACTGGGCTTGATTGGCAGTGTTGTCTCTGCTCGAGCCCTCGGTCCCTCTGAGCTTGGACGCTTCGGGATCATAATCTCAGTTATTATGGTCTTCGGCACTCTCGCCGACGCCGGACTTACCTATTCCGCAATCAGGCTTATCGCTCGCGGGGCTGAGCAGGATTATCAAAGAACTCAAGCGGTGGCGCGCAGTTACTTCTTGCTTCGCGTGCTGACGGGCGTGACAGTGGCTCTCCTGGGCATTCCTCTGTCGTGGCCCCTGGCCTGGGCGCTCGGCTATCCGGACCTTGTGCCCTTACTGCAACTGTCCTTCCTGACTCTGTTCAGTCTCTCTTTGAGCAGTTATCCTGGCACCATACTGATCGGGCTGTCAAAGTTCAAAGAATACGGCGTCGCCGGGGTTCTGAATGCAGTCATCACGGTAAGCGGTATCCTTGTCCTGTACTTCACAGGCGTCCTTTCGCTTGGCACACTGATCGCGTGGAACGTGTTACTTCCACTCGTGAGCTCTATACCAGCCTGGTTGCTGATGCCGAAGGAGTGGCTCCCATGGAGACTATGGACAAAGCCGGATCCACGTTTGGGAGATGAGGTCAGGCGAGAGCTGGTTAATTTCGCAAAGTGGATGGGCGTGTCCCTGGTGGGCACTGTGCTGGTTACACAGGGCGACATCCTGCTGCTGGGCAGGCTGACCACTCCGGCAGTGGTTGGCGTCTACTCGGTCGCGCTTGCGCTCGCATCACGCCTCGACACTCTCAACCAGAGCCTCTTTACGGTCATGATGCCTCGCGCCAGTCGTCTCGAAGGCGGAACAAATATGCGGCAATACTGGAGGCGAGTTGCACTAGGATCGCTGGCACTGGCAGGCGCGCTGGCACTGGCTGCAGTGGTTGCCCAACCTGTTATTATCTTGCTCTATGGTGAGCGGTATGCTGCTTCGGCGGGACTATTCTTCGCCCTGCTTGGAGTGGTACTGTTTGATCTCGCAACCAGTTCTCTCTTCCTGCTTGTCTTTCCGCTCAACAGGCCGCGTCTACTTGCCGCTGCCGATTGGCTGCGCGTGGTCGTTCTGGGCGGTTCAGGTTGGCTGCTCATTCCCCTCTATGGAGCCTTCGGCGCAGTTGTTGCTCGGTTCCTGGCCCGCGTAATCGGCACCACAGTGGTTTTGCTAAGTTTGCGCCGCTCGATAAATGAAGAATAATAGGGGATTTTGCTCCTCTCTAATTTCTTGCCATTTACGCCGCAGCGGCGTGTACACGCCGGAAGGGTGCCGCCAGCCTGGTAAAATACGGGACAGAAGGCCGGGCCATTTTGTGCACGAGTGATGCAAATTTGAATTTCACTGCTTTGTGGTTTTTGGTTCCACTATTTCACCTGTTAACCACCTGATAGAGTTGGGAGACATTGAAGCCGATATCTCGCACGAATACCAGAATAGAACGATAGGCGGCCAAGAGTTGCTCGGTTTCCAGCTCAGCATATTGCGAACAGAGATTCAGCGTGCCCCTGGTTTTGACTTACCTTCGAGAATGTCCTTCATCCGCTCAAGACTCTGCTGATTCTCAGCCGGCACCTGCTCCTTCCGCATCAACAGTATCTGCTCTCCGAGCGTACCAATCGGTTCAAAGCGGACGCTCTGCACGAGATGCGTGCCGCCGTTTCGCCCGCTCAATGCCATGGTCCAGCGTGTTCGAAATATCTGGTAATCAGTGGACTCCCAGCCGATTAGAGTAGGTCGATCGAGTGCGCTAATGCGCGCAAAGCTCACAAGTTCTTGCGGCAAGGTTTCGCTAGCTTTGAACTCGGTGCCCACGCCAACAGGCCCGGGCGTAACCTGCTCAAGCTTCGCAACGCTCATTGACCACTCAGCATGCCGCCAAAAATCTGCCAGGTAACCATACACGTCGTCAGGCGGCCTGGCAATATCGATACTTGTCTCATACTCCCACATGTTGTCCCCCTCCTATGACCTTTCGTACGTGAGCCGTCGCTAGAAACGAATTGCGTAGCGAAGGCTGCGGCAGTCGCTCAGCAATATGCGCAATTATACCTTGCGCCTCCTCACGGTATGCTTCAGCCGTGAGCGCGTTTCCCCGAGCTCTTTCGAGCTCGGCCAGGGCGATGAGGATTTGCCACAGGTCCCAAGGCGCGCCCAGCGTTTCCGCCTCAGCACGCCCTTGCTCCAGGCTCTCACCCGCAGCTTGGGCTTGTCCGAGCTCCCGCTGCGCCCGCGCAAGAATGAAAAGCGTCTCCGGAATGAACAGACGCATCTCGGAAGTGCGTATTTGGTTAAGAAACGCCTGCGCCAAATTGAGGACACCCGCGTAATCATTTTGCGCCATGCTGAGGTGGAGACTCCCAAACGTTATAAATGCCGAAAAAAGTGGGTCATAGTTGTGCTCAGTGCCTTGATACGACTTCATGAGTGACGCTGCTTTATCGAGTTTTCCGGCCAGCAAAAGGGTTTGGATGAGCGACGCTGCCGCATAGGGGCTTAATGCCGCATAGTGCGCTACTGCAAATTCAAGAGCGCGCTCCGCGAACTGGATGCCCTGTGAGGTCGCGCCCAGCTTGGCATAAACGATGGCAAGATCCGCGCGAGTTATCACTTGCGGGATGAGATAACCAGACAAATCACTCAAGCGCAGCGTTTCCTCCATCGACTCGATAGCTCTTCCCGGCTCGCCACACGCCCAATAGACCATGCCTACGGTGGATAGACTGTAGGTTTGCCCCCACAGATTGCCTATAGACCGGCTAATCTTGAGGGCCTCTTCACCTGCCTGGAGCGTATTCGGAAAGTCGCCGTGGAAGATTCCATTTAGCGCCATTGTCGCTAGACTGTCGGCGAGCATCGGGAGGTTGCCGAGTTCGCGCCACAGCCGCGTCGCTTCCTCTATCGTGGCTCTTGCCTGGGCGAAATCTCCGCTAAAAGTATAGACATGGGCGCTATCGTTGAGCGTGAACGCCAATTGCTCCCGCAGGTTCAACTCACGCGCGATTGCCGCCGATTTTTCACCGGCGGTACGCGCTTCCTCCAATCGACGCGTTAGACGATAAAGATTACACAGATTCCAGTAAACTTTGGCCTCGACTACGCGGTCGTTTAACTCCCGCGCCATTTGCGCGGTGCGATTCGCCAGCTCCTCTCCCAGATCCGGATTGAATTCCGGATTCGGAGTGCAGCGGATCTGGCACTGCGCTGCTAATGCCGCCAGCTCCAGACCGCGGTCGCCGCGCGTCCGGGCGAGGGCTTGCATCTCCTCATAATAGTCTAACGCAGCTTTGAACTGCGAGGCCAATTCCAACACACGCCCACGTCGCTGGAGCAAATCGCACAGCAATTGGCTGCCTGCGCCTGAATCGCGGCGGGCAAGATTCAGAGCGCGTGTGTAATGCGTTAGGGCCTCGACGTTGGCATGCACGCGCGCGGCCACACCTCCGGCGCGCATCGAGAACTCTAGCGCCTTCACATCGTTACCGGCCTCGGCATAGTGTTGTGCCAACAGCGGAGAGTATTCGTCCAACTGATCGGCAAACATCTGCTCTATCGATTCTGCGACGTAGAGATGAATCTTGCGCCGCGATTGTTTCAGCAAAGTGGCGTACGCCGTCTCTTGCGTGAGCGCATGTTTGAAGATGTAGGCCGGATCGATCTCTTTGGTGCGCCGTAGGAGTTGCGCGGCTTCAAGTTTGTCAAGTTGCTTTTCAACCGGCAACGTCCATTCCTTTGTCACCTGCATTTCCAGAACACGCTCCAACACTTTGACGCTAAATTTGCGCCCGATCACCGCCGCAATTTGTAGTATGTGTTTCGCCACTTCGGACAGTTGATCGATACGCGCGGTCAACACGCCTTGCAGGGTGTCGGGGATATCGATGCTGCTGATTTCATGTGTAACGACCCACTGACCGGCCTGGAACGCGATGCCGCCGCGATCAATCAGCATCCGCAAGACTTCCTCCACGAAGAACGGATTGCCATCAGCTTTAGCGAGGATCAACTGCCGGAGCGATTCGGGCAGCGATTCGACATTGAGCAAGTTGTTGATGAGCTGCCGGCTGTCGTCCTCCGAAAGCGGCGCGAGGTAGACCTCGGTGGCGCCTATACCCGCGATTTCGCGCGCCTGCGCGATCAATTTCCAGCCTGCCGATGTTGGGTCGTTACGTGTGACAAACACAAAGACAACCGGGGCGTTCGCCGCAATCGGGATGATTTGCGAGCAAAGCTCAGTGGAGGAGGGGTCTGCCCAGTGAATGTCCTCGCACACGATGACGAGCGGCGCGGTATGCGACAGCGCCTGCAGCAATCGTTTGTACGCGGCGATGTATTGCGCTTGCAGAGCGGGGCCCTCGAGATATTTCACGCGTGCCGCCGCTTCGTCTTCCAATCTCAATCCGAGCAAATGGCCCAGGAATGGATAGATTTCTCTGCCGTCGGCGCCCAAAGAGTCGAGCGTGTGCCGGAGCGCGGCGTGTGTCTCTTCTGCCGACGAGCCCGATGGAGCGCTGATCAGCGCGCGCAAAATCTCTGTGCTAAGATGATGCGCAATGGATGAGGCGTAGGACAAACAGCGTGCTTCTATCCAGCGCACCGGAGGGTCCATTTCGGTGAAAGCGGCTTTGCGCCATTCGGCAATCAGACGTGACTTACCCAGTCCAGCCTCGCCAATGACGGCTATAATTGAACCCTCTCCCGTGCGCGCGTCCGAAATGACTTGCATCAATGTCGAGAATTCGCGTTGGCGACCGACCATGGGCGAAGCCAACCCCGCGATGCCGCGCGTTTGAGTAACGCCCTTGCGCTCGCTGATCGGCCGATACGTTTGAACCGATTCTTCTTTGCCTTTAACGGCGATCTTGCCGAAATCCTCGAATTCAAACAATGGCGCAATGAGCCGATGCGTGCTCTCTGAAATGAGAATCGTGTTCGGTTCGGCAGCGGTCTGCATCCGCGAGGCAAGATTGATTGCATCACCCATCGCGGTATATTCCGATTTCAAGTTATTACCTATGTTTCCGACGACGACGAGTCCGGTGTTTAAGCCGATGCGGACACCAAAGTCCAGACCTTGTTCCGATTGCAGTTTTTCGCGGTACTGATTCATACCGGAGAGAATAGCGAGCGCGGCCAGCACACCGCGCTGAGGGTCGTCTTCATGCGCAATGGGCGCGCCGAAGAACGCCAGGATCGCGTCGCCCATTAGCCGCGCGACTATGCCCTCGTAGCGGTAAATAGGCTCAATAAGAAACTCAAACGCGCTGTTCATGATCTCGGCCCAGTCTTCCGGGTCAAGTTTCTCCGCCAGGGCTGTCGATCCTTTGATATCGGCAAAGAGAATCGTGACGATGCGGCGCTCGCCTTCGACACCCCCTGCGAGCGCGGCGGCAATTTTGGACGCTATCTCTTTTGTCACATATCGATCGATTAGTGCTTGTGGTGATGCGGCGGCGCGAACGGGTGTTGCCGGGGGTGCTGCCGAGGGCGCAGGGTGCAGAGTGTAACCGCAATTCTTGCAAAAGCGCGCACCTGGCGACGTGGGCCTGCCGCAGTTGGGGCATGTCATCTCCAGCGACTTGCCACAGTTCTCGCAGAACTTTGCGTCACCGGGATTTTCAAACGAGCAGTTTGTGCATTTCATCGACAGTCTTTATCAGGTGGCTTCAGCAGAACACGCCCCTCAGTCTATTACATATTTCGCCCAATGTCACATCATCTTCAACGCACGCTAGATAGGGTGACGCTTCGTCCCTGGTGGAGCGACGACCCTGTGCGGATGAACGAGAGAGGCCGCGACCCTGGTGGGCGCTTGTATTGTGAGTCGATGGCGTGCTACCGCAGACTGGACATCCGTGTCCAAAGTCCAAATAATCGGAGATCCCCACGCACGTTGCTAGCACGACCAAGCATTAACCATTTGATTAACCAACATAGCTAACTCCCTTAACTTCGTTAGAAAAAATCAGGAAACGAGAGCTACAACCAGGTTGGCTCCCCGGCTGCGTCCGTAAGACCTCCGATCAGGTAAGCGGAATTCTTTGACTGATACTACGCAAATTGTCTGCGGGTCGGATATGAGCAAGAGGAAGGCGCACCAGGTTAGTCATGTCATTCTGAATACCGCGCTAACTAAGGTATGGCAGGAAAGCGAACCCTTTTGGGTGGTGTCATTCTGAAAGCAGTGAAGAATCAGTTGGCTTGCCTCATGGTTCGCGATCAAGCAACCTTGCTGACAACGCACATTCGGGTAAGGAGGTCGATTCTTCGCTGCGTTCAGAATGACAAATCCGGGTTTAGCGCTCTATCTTCCTGCTTTGCTGCCTCTGCGTAACATGAGTCTGCCGTTTCGTCACGACGGAGGGAAATGGCGCGGCCGCCGGCACAGCAAGTGCTCTACCGGCGGGGGAATGTTCAGCACTGACGACTTCGTGGTCCGACGTACTAAGGAGCTACCACCAAACTGAGGTTCGACGTTTTGGCCAGCAGGTTCGTACCCCCGTCAGTCAACTGTAACCGGCCGCTTGAAAGGGGCGCGAAGTCAAGCTCAGTAGACCCTGCCTGTAGGGCGCGGAAGCGGATCGTGGCAAGTGTGAAGCGCCCTTGCGGTGGTGTGCCCTGCAACATCGACGTAGAGTAACCAATCGAGCCGCCCTGAGGGTCGATCCAGTTGCCCAGCACGGCAGGTAGGGCCACACCGGGTTCACTCGAAGTGACTGCGTTACCATTCCTGTCAACGGGCGCGAGCCACGCCGGGTCGTATTTCAGATTGAACGCGCCGCCATCGACGGCCTGCCCGCCCGTGTTAGCCATCACAGACAGGACCACAATGTCACCGACTTTCACCGATGGGGCTGACGTCTGCAACTCCAGAGCGAGCCCGTGATCGAGGCCCGCCGGATTCATCCATGGGGACAACTGCTGCTCGAACGTCGGAGCACCCTCGGCGCTGTCTGTGTGGAACTGCACGTCAGCAGAAATGTCACCGCACTTGTCAAAGCCCGACCGCAGCAGGCTCACGTCTTCGGCGGTGACCTGACCGTCATTATTGAGGTCTGCGGAGGGATTCCAGCCCGGTGTATCCTTGTTCGCCCCGACCATCACCTGTACCACCTTGAAGTCATCGACCGTCACGCAGTTATCGCCGTCCACATCGCCCTCGACCTGCGACTTCATGTCGACCTCGGCAGCCTGATTGGCGCTCAGGCTGATGTTAGCGCGTGCGCTCTGTAGGCTGTGAAGGCCCTTCACATGAACGTCATAGGTGCCCTCGGGCAGACCGTTATAGACAGCCACGCCGTTCGGGTCAGTCGTCCCTGCATAGGAGCCTATCACCGCCGGATTGCCCGGAGCCGACAGTTGCAGGGTCAAGGGCTGTACCCACTGTTCGCTCGGGGGATTGGCCCGTCCCAGCCACTGAACCGACACCTTCAACGACGCATTCCCACTCGCTCCAGTCCGGCCCGGAACCGCGGGCGGGACTTCAGGTGCCTTTGCCTGCGGCGGGGCACCGCCTGAGCCTGCATCGCGCCTTGCCAGGGCAAATGCCAGTT
Source organism: Chloroflexia bacterium (assembly GCA_038203825.1). GTDB lineage: Bacteria > Chloroflexota > Chloroflexia > QHBQ01 > JADMIH01 > JADMIH01. Next base: position 101,838 of record JBBRDO010000001.1, read on the forward strand.
TGGCAGTGCCTGACGAGCTCAGATACTGGATGCGCACGGTGTGGGCATATCCGTCAAGTTCGGTATTGTATTGCTCGGTGTGAGCCGAAGTTGCGTCCCATTTATTGATAGCCAGCAGGTTGTCTATCCAGACACGCACGCCGCCATCAGCGCTTATCGTCAGGTCATAGCTGCCCGCGTTGGGCTGCAACTGTCGCGTGAACTGGGCCGACCAGGCCGCCGAACCGAGGCCCATCGTTTGCGGCGCACCTGAACCTGCGGGCCAATCCATGCCGGGGTCGGGCTGCTCCATGACAAGAGCCGGCTGGCCGGGCAAGTCAAGCAGGGGACCTGTCAAAGACTGTGGCTGTGCGCCTATGTAATACTGAGCTTCCCAGCCGTTGAATTGCGTTGGCCAGGGCGTAAAGACGACGCTGCCGTTGCTATCTTGCAGGACGCCCTTCGAGAATCCCTGGCTCGGCGTGCCGCCGGCGGTTACATAGGGATCGGAGGTCGGGGCGCCTACCCATTCGGGCCCGGCGGGATCATGTGCCGCGTATTCGGCGCCGATATTGCCCTCGAGCAAGAAGGCGCGTGAAATGCCGCTGACCTGGCTCTTCAACGTATCAAACACGAGCCACATATTCCCCTGTCCATTAGCTCCCGAAAACCGCTGGGCAACCACGTTGGCGTCGGTCACATAGGCCAGCCACCAGTGTACTTCGCTCACCGGTCTCCCCAGCAGGGCTTCGCCGCCATTGCGGTCGTATGCCTCGACGAAAACGTCAGGCTGCGTTGAGCCCTGCCCGATCGCTATCTGGGCTGGCCGCGAGGTCGGCATGGAAGGCGGCACCGGGGGCGGAGGCTCACCTGCGTTCGGCGAGCCCGGGGCTATCGTGGTGTCGGGATAATAGAACTGGCAGATCCATGTCCAGCTTTGCCCCTGGTCAGCGTAATATGCAGTGCCCCACTGGGTCATGTACTCGTTGGTCCAGGGGCAATCTGTCGACGGATCTGCGCTGTATGAACCCGCGCAATACTGCGCCTGAAATAGCTCATTGTTGCGCAGTAGAACGTATGCCCATGTGGCATCAACCGCGGCGTCTGTGCTTGCGTAGCTGACGTTGGGGTCGTATACCTGGTCATCGGTGTTGTCCTTAACGTCTGCGCCGAGCGAAGCTTGCTTACCGCCCACGCTTATCCAGTACCACGCATATTCCTTGACGGCCATAGCGCCGGCGCGTAAAGATGCGGGCGCCCAGGTTGGAACCCATTCATTGGGTAGCACGTGTTTCACATATTCCCTGAACGGCACCACGTCGACTGCACTCGTGCCCGTCCGGTAAACTCGAATATTATCGGGCGCAGACCAGGCGCTGGAAGCAGCCGCTGCCGATACGCCTCGGAGTATGCCCGGTTGCGCCACAAGAAGCGGCGCAGAAGGCATAAGGCTCGTGCCTGTTCTTACTGCCATACCCGCGTTCAAAACCGATGGACCAATAGCCTGTTGCCGGCTTAGCGCAGTAACGCCGGCCGCAGCAGGAGAACCGGAGCGGAGCGCCGAAGCTAAGAGCATCTGGGCAGGCTTGTCGGATGTCTCAAGGTGAGCATACAACCGGAGAGTATCGCCCTGATAATAACGGGCGCTCTGCAACGTCCATGAACTGAAGCCGTCGGCCTGCACGGATACGTTTACGAGAGTGGCCTGCGACCCAATGGAGGATACCAACGCAGCGACCTGCGCCTTGCTGAACGAGAAGTGCCCAAGGCCGTCGGTCGTCGTGCGAGCACCTGACGCGAGGCTTACCGTGGCATCAGAAACCGGCACCTGAGCGCTCGTCGAGGAAACCCAGCCTTCGATGGCAGGTGTGCTGCTCTGGTCCTGACTTTCCGGCCTCGCACCTGACGGAGCAAAAGCACCGGGTGCCAGGGAACCGGCCCCTGAGGCGCCCAACAGACCCGCGCTGACCACCAGGAAAAGCGCCAGTGCTATTACCAGTTTTGGTGACTTCCATCTCCGACGTCTAGAGCGCATCGGGCCCTCCACTTAGTTTGCAGTTGACGACCCACGTCCGGCAGGTTACGCCACAGCCCCGGAAGGCGCGCATAACGTGACATAATGAGCGTTCATTGGCATGTTAACATAAGATTCTGTTTTCAGGCAATACCCTTTAATAGCTAATTTGTACTGCCTGGCATGCCGGATTTGCTATCTTTCGTCGCTCGACGGCACATTTCCCACGCTTTCGAGCCGTCGACCGTCACCTGCGGCACCTGGCCGCAAAGTTGTAACTGGTATAACGAGAAAGAGGGAAGTTGGTTGTGGAAAACCCCACAGGCTGTTGCTACGGGGGTGTATCCTGATTTATTTGGCCGCCGAGGCGAATAAATAAACGTCGCAGTACATGTAGTGTCGCAAAGTCACTTGCCGGTACAGATCCTTCAATTTTGCCAGCAGCAGCCCGTGCGGGTCCATCACGGGCAAATACAGCAGCCAGACACGCTTCGGAGGCACGCGGTCAAGCACCGGTTGCAGGGCAGCAATCTGCGAGGGTGCAAAGTCGAGCACGTCGGGGGTAGGCCAGAGCAGATATCCGTCGCGAACATCCCGCGATTCAGGGAGCGCCTGAATCGGGCCGCCATAATACTGGGCAATGGACCACGGCAGCAACTGGTGGTTCGACAGGACGAGGTCGCCGGGCTGCTCATCTGCACTGAGCCATGCTCCTATTTCGCGCACGCCGTCACGCCCGTGCACCGGATTGGTGTAGAACGCTGCCACGCCACCGGCCTGAGCTATGAGCCACCCTCCCAGTAGTACAACGGCAAGCGCCCTCAGTGGGGCACGACCAACGCCCGATCGGAGCCACGCCGCGACAACGCCGCCCGAGATTACCGCCAGGGCCAACGGCAGCACAAGCGCCAGGTAACGCGGTTGTACGATCCAGGCGCCCGTGGCAGCAGACGTGCCCACGAGAAGCAAGAGGAACACCACCACCATCGCCGCTACCAGCCTCGCGAAGTTCAGGCTGCCCCGGTTGGCCGCGATGGCAACTAAGGCGAGCCCGGCACCCGCCATTATCGCCAACCAGGTCACTGCCGCCGGCCAGATCAGGGACGCACTCGCCGACACACTCAAGTAAGAGGCAAGCAGGTGAAGCTCAGGCAGGCCCGCTCGGTGCTGGAGGTGTGATAGCTCGTCCCATCGCTGGGCCAGTCGAATAACCATCGCTATCAACCATGGCGTCCACGATAGGGCAATCAAAAGGTGCACCACAACCCAATTCAGTCGCATGACCGGCGACCTGCCCTCGCCCCGGTTCCCAGCAAGCCAAACCAGACCCGCGAGCAGCATCTCAGCGATAAGTAAGGCGCCCATGTAGTGCGTATAAAGCAGGAGCACGGCAATTAGAACGTACCACCATTGGCCCCGGCCATAGCGCAAATAGGTCAGTCCCGACCACACGGCGAGTGTAGCGAAGAGCATCGTCCACGCATACATGGTTGCCTCTTCGCCGACTTCCACCGCCAGCGGCGACACCGCGAGCAGAAGAGCCGCCAGGAGGCCCACCACTTTGCCCGCTGTCCCTCCGTCACCGATCGATCTGCCAAGGGCATACATCGCCGGAATGGCCGCCACCGACGGAAGCACCGAGAAGAGACGCACGACCACGTCACCGTGCCCGAAGAGCTCTACCCACCAGTGTAGCCCCAGCCAGTACAATGGAGCGGAGGGCGGCTGCGCCCAGGCGGCGCGTAACGTGTCAAATAGAGTGTCTTGCCGCGCAGCCAGCACGCGCACAGCTTCATCAGTCCATAGTCCACGGCTGTCAATAGAGATCAGGCGCAGCACGAGGGCCAGGGCCATCACAAGAGCAATAAGCGCCGGTATCAGGTACCTGTTGATCGAGACACGCGGGCTGACGTCGGTGAACTCAGAGGTAGTCATTTCGCAGCAGTGTAGCACCGCCCATGGCACGCGTCAAGACACGCTTCGATGTGGCATAATAGCCCTTGAAACCTATGCTGCTCCAGCAAAGCTATACCAGGTCGCAGGCGCCTTTAAGACGGCTCGCCCGCAAGTTATTACGCTGGCGATACCGCAAGTTCCAGCCGGAATCCCAGCCGGAACGGTCCGTGCGCGTGGGTGGGCTTCAGCTGAGCGTGCTACCTGACGTATTCAGCCCTAGCATCCATTTCACAAGCCGAGTGTTCGCGCGCTTTCTCTCTCGGCCGGGCGTCGTCCCGCAGGGCGGCAGTGTGCTTGACCTCGGCACCGGCTCCGGATTGCTGGCCATCGTAGCGGCCCGCTGTGGCGCCCGACGTGTGGTAGCAATCGACATCAACCCAGCAGCGGTCCATTGTGCCCGGGCAAATGCTGCACGCTATGGCTTACAGTCAATCATGGAGGTCCTTGAAGGCAACAGCTTTACCCCGGTGGCCGGCGAGCGATTCGACCTGGTTGTATGCAACCCACCATATTTCCGCGGCGAACCTAAGAGCTTGGCGCAAAGCGCCTTTATGGGCGGCTCCGACCTTGAATGGGTCACGAACTTCGGCCGCGAACTTCATGACCACCTCAACCAACGCGGGCACGCTCTCATAAGCCTGGGAGATGCGGCTGAGATCGATACCATTCTACGGCTGCTGCGCGAATGTGGATGGCGCATCGACCAGGTATCCCGCCGCGATATACTTGTGGAGATCATCTACCTCTTCAAACTAACGTCGGATGTGGAAAAGAAAGCATGAGTAAGATAGAGGCGATATATTAGTAACGAGAATGTCCCTTCTCGGAACATATAGTGCGTCGCCACTCATAACCACCGAAATCTCCCCACCAAGCAAGGAGGCCCTATATTGACCTTTATTATCACAGTCTACGTTAACGAAGGTATCGTCATGGCGAGCGATAGTCGTCTCACTTTGAGTCGTACCCTTACCAATGAGAATGCGTTCAAAGCCCAACAGAACCAGGTGCTGATGGACATAGTGCAATCGGACGCCAACTTCAAGTTGTTCCTCGCCCCCAACGGCGTGGGAATCTCGACCTGTGGTGACGCCAGCGTAAATGGCGAGCCACTTGCCGGGTTCATCGAAGCCTTTATGGATGAGGAGATCGCCCAGGTATTCAACTCGCCCGTCGAGGGCGACGACGTTATAGAGGGGACCGAAGTAGATAAAGTGGCGGACCAGCTTCTCGAATATTTTAAGAAGCTGCCCGGACCGCCTGACACGGCCTTCCACGTCGCGGGCTATAAGACCGAAGGCGCAAAGCGCGTTCAGCAAATTTGGCGCGTGTCTGTGAAATCGGGCGAGAAGACGCTCGTGAACTCCAACGGCGAGAAGGGCGTGCTGTGGGACGGCGAGGGCGACGTCATGTACCGACTAATGCAGCCCATCTATCGCAAGAATGACCGGGGAGAGTACGTGTCAATGGAAAACCCTGAGGTTGCCTTCCACTACTTCACGATACAGGACGCCATAGACTTCGCTGTTTACGCCACGCGCACCACCGTCGAGACCATCCGCTTCGTCGCTACACGTTCAAAGACTGTGGGCGGTCCCATCGACGTGCTGGTGATCAAGCCCCGCGATACGTTCTGGGTGCAGCGGAAACAACTGCAGGTGAACCCATGAACCGGAACGTTCATACTGACCACAGCAGCGCGAGTGAGCGCACGGATCAGGTCGATTTCGTGCAGATACCCCTCCCTCCCGCAAGCACCGGCCTCGTCTCCAACCCGCAAGGATTAATCTCGCAGGTCCGAGCCACGGCAGCCGATCAGCACCCTGCTGCCGTCTACCTCTCGCACTTAGCGCCCGGCTCCCGAAGGACGATGCGTGGCGCGCTGGACACCATGGCGGGCCTGCTCACGGCCCAGCGGTTTGATATGCAAACTCTTGACTGGAGCGCCCTACGATACCAGCATACCACGGCCCTGCGCACAATTCTGGCAGACCTGTATGCTCCGGCAACTGCCAACAAAATGCTCGCCGCCCTGCGAGGCGTACTTCAGGAGGCCTGGAGGCTCGGCAAGATGAGCGCCGAGGAATTCCGTCGTGCAGCCGACCTCCCCGCCGTGCGCGGCAGCACCCTTCCTCGTGGGCGAGCCGTCTCGCGATCCGAGCTTGTGGGCCTGTTCGAAGCCTGTGCTCTGGACAAGACTCCGGCCGGTCGCCGTGACGCCGCGATTCTGGCGGTGTTGTACAACTGCGGGTTGCGCCGCAGTGAGCTCGTAGCCCTCGATGTAGCTGACTACGACCCCGAAGAGGGCTCGGTCACGGTTCAAAGCGGCAAGGGAAGAAAGGCTCGCATAAGCTATGCTACAGAAGTTAGCCATAGGGCGATCCAAGCCTGGCTACAATTACGCACATCCAGCCCGGGCCCCTTGTTCACGCCGGTAAACAAGGCCGGCAAGATTGCCCTGCGGCGCATGAGCGATCAAGCTGTCCGCAAGCTGTTGCTAAAACGCGCCGCCGAGGCGGGCGTGGCGCATTTCTCCCCTCACGACCTGCGTCGCACCATGATCAGCGACCTGCTGGACGCAGGCGCCGATATATCAACCGTACAGCGCCTCGCAGGACACGCCAATGTCACTACCACTGCCCGCTACGACAGGAGGGGCGAAACGGCCAAGAGACGTGCCGCCAATCTCCTGAATGTGCCTCTCACCAAAGAGGACAGATAGCACCTACGACCCACGACCCTTATGTTCCGTATCTACTGCAGTAGACCCCAATACTAAAGAGGATAATGCTCAATGTCAGACGAAGCACGAGATCTGCTCATATACGGCGTGGCGGCTGCCCAGGCTAACAGTCCGGACGAAGCTCGCAACTACCTGGAGTGGGTCCTCCGCACTGATGCTGATCCCGACCAGCAGGCCGAGGCCTGGTACTGGCTCAGCTACATTGCCGTCGAGCCTCGCGAGAAGCGAGACTGCCTGGAGAACGTCCTGGCTCTCAGTCCACGTTACCCTGAGGCGCTGCGCGACATGGCGCTACTGGACGGCAGGCTCAAGCAGTCAGACATGCACGACCCGCGCTTCACCGTCCCACCTGTATCGCCTTCCGCGAGCCCCACAGCCGCTGAAACCCAATCCTACAAATGTCCTCGCTGTGGGGCCAGAATGACGGCGCAGGAGCCATCAGGAGCGCTCGTGTGCGGTTTTTGCGGCTATAAGCCTGGCGTCGAGAGTCCGTCCGATCAACCGAAAGGAGTCGACGAGCAGGATTGGGTGGCCGCGATCTACGCTGTACAGGGGCACAAGTGGGAACTGCCCACCGAGCGCTCGTTCAAGTGCGCATCCTGTGGGGCCCTGGTGTTGTTACCACCCTCACAAATAAGCTCGGAATGCCCCTTCTGCGGAGTGCCCTACGTCACTCATGCGGTCGAGGAAAGGGAGCTAATTGAACCGAACGGTCTGACTCCGTTCGCGTTCTCTGCGGGCGAGGCCTACGCCTTCGTTGGCAAGTGGTTGCAACAACACAAGCTTGACTCTGACGGACGGTCCCCAACGACCCAGGTGCCTCCTCGCCCTATCTTTATCCCTTTCTGGACCTTTGATATGGATGGAGAAATCTCCTGGCGGGGATGGCAAATCAGCACCCAGAACCGAAGGTTCGTACGGGTACCTGCCGGCGGCACCGTGCCACTCTATTATGACGATGTGCCGGTGCCTGCCACATACTCTTTACCCACCGAACTACTATCTCGTCTACAATACGACATGCATACAATAGCACCCTATTCGCCGGACTCTTTAGCAAGTTGGCCGGCCGAAATATACAGTATCTCGGTGGCCGATGGCTCTGTACGTGCGCTCGAGCGTGCCTACAAGTCCCCGCAGACGCAGGCATTAATAAGCAATAGCGTTTCCAGCGCAGGCAACATAGAGGACCTGCAGGTTGAGAGCCCTCGACTGAGCGTCACCTCTTACAAGCTCCTGATGCTCCCGGTTTGGGTTGGAGCGTACACTTACGAGGAAGAGAGCTACAGCGTCGTTGTCAACGGACAATCCGGCGTTGTCGAAGGTGCTGAACCGGACCGTCACCTTAAGGGCTTCCTGAATGGTCTATTAGGGTAACAATTAGATTGTCCTTCTGAGGGATTGTAGTACAGGAGCGCAACAAGCATGGACCTGGTATTCGGCAAGACAAGAGAGAGGGTTGCTAAGTGGGCCGCCGACCCGGAGGTGCTGGGCGTTCTGCTGGTGGGCTCGCGCAGTCGGGGAAACGCTGACGCTCTTTCGGACGATGACCTTGAAGTAATAGTCACCGAAGAAGCCGCCGCCCGAATCAGCGCCGCTGACTGCAGCGATGTTCTGATTGAGGGCAAAGGGGAGTCACGCAAGATGATCTACGACGCCCAGTACCTTTCACTGGGCGCGCTCCTCGAAAAGGAGGCTTCATACGTTGACCTCGATCACTGGCCGTACGAACGCGCCAGGGTCCTTTTCAGCCGAGACGCCGAGCTTGCGACCATAGTTGAGCGTCTGGGAGCCATGCCTGCCGACTTTAGAACCAAGCGCCTTATCCATTCGACCATAGATGCGTGGATACCGCCCTATCGAGCAAACAAGTGCCTCAAACGCGGCCAGACGGCCTCGGCACATCTGCTTGTGGCCAGGGGTGCGCGGGCATTGTCGCGCCTCGTCTTTGCGCTCGAATGGAGGTGGGTGCCGCTGGACCACTGGCTCGAGCCGGAGTTGCGAACACTAAGCGATGAAGCGCACGTTGGCCCGCTGATTGTCCAGGCATTGAATAGCGGTGAGCCCCAGCCACTGCAGGATGCCTTGAACGCTCTTGAACCCGCGCTTCACGCAGCCGGTGTGCCGGGGCCCGCAGAACGCCGCGATCTGTTCATGGAACTCGTCCACCCCTCTCGTTCAAAGGAGCGCGCTATACATGGACTCCAGTAGCAAGCACGTAGTCGTTACGCACTGGCCGCCCGATGAGGAGCCTGGGGAGTTCGCAATACTTAGAAGGCTGCGCAAAGAAAACCTGGAGGCATTTGCGTGGTCAAATAAGCCGGGGGACATGTACGCGGCACATGAGCATTCTTACTATAAAGTCATATACTGCGTGAGCGGTTCTATCACCTTCGGCCTGCCCGATTCAGATGAGTCTGTGACTATCGTACCCGGCGATCGCCTGGAGCTTCCCGCCGGTGTGCGACACAATGCCATGGTGGGAGATAAGGGCGTTTACTGCCTGGAGGCGCACCGGTAGGCTCTAAACGGATCCGTAGAGACCTACTTGTCGCCTTCCAGAATAAGTCCGCTCTCACGATCAAATACCGTGCGATAGCCCACATACGCGTTACGGCTCATTTTGAGCGTGCGCCCGCCGTCGGAAAACCGCTCGTTGCGCCGGATACCCACTTGGGCTCCTATCTCAGGTTTCTCACTAGCGATCGCGAGCGCGCTTGTCTGCTTAATCTTCATATCGTCGTTGGCCATTACGCGTTGACTCCTTTGCTACATGCTCTGCCGGAAATCTTGCTCATATTATACCGCAAGACGCCCGGGACATCTTGGCTCTTAATAGCCGGTTAGGCGATCTATCATGCCGCGCTCCTTGGCCTGGTTCTCCACCCACTGGTAGAAGAAGTACGACACGACCGAGCAAACAACCGCGCTTAGTCCCATTATGGCCAGCAGCTGCCAGTTGTCGATACCCGCCAGCGCCGGGCTGATTGGTTGCACGCCCGCTACAGTGCCACTTGAGCCGTCGGCCACATACGTAAGGGTTCCCCCGTTTATTGCCCGTCTCATGCCTTCTAGCCAGTAGGTAATGGGCATGCCAAGGCTAATCTCGCGTATCACAGGCGGCAGCACATCAACCGGAAAGTAAGCTCCACTGAACAAGAGAAGGCACCCGGCTACCACCTCACCGATTGCGGCGCCGTTGCGTGCAATCACGAGAGCGATGCCTGCTAATATGAGCCCGAGCGAAACCAGAGTGATCATACCCAGCACAAAGTAGATTGCCACCCAGCCCCACTCGATCTTGGCAATGTCGATCTGCAGTCCCAGAAACAACACACCCACCAGCAACAGCACCGCCATTGTCAACAGTCCCAGGCTTATCTTAGCGACTGCCCGCCCCATGAAATACGATATCTGGCGCGCCGGAGACGTGAAGATATACTTGAGCATCTTGTAGTTCTCGCGGTCGTCCAGCACCGTCCAGGCGAGGCCGGACATCGTCTGGATCACGAGCACGAACAAGGCGTTGCTCAGGTACAGGTAGTTGAAGAACTGCGGCTTCTGCCCACCAGCGATCACGGTGTACATAAGCACCAGGATCAGCGCCGTAGCCAGTGGCCGCAATATAGTGAAGATAAAGAACACGAACGGGTCGGCCCAGTTCCCCTCGACCTGCCAACCAAGGCGTGCAGCTATGCGAAACGTACGAATGTTGTCAGTCCAGAATGTCTTATCCGTGCTCTCCCGCCTGGTCGGTCCGGGATTAGTCCCATTCTTCGTTGCCGCGTCTAACATATCTTGTCTCCTACTGCCACCGAAGGCTCAAGCGCGCTTCAACCTTAGCGAGCCACTCCATACGTTTCAACATCAGATATGCGGCCGTGACGAATATTACGCCCAGCGCGGCCATTATTCCGAGTTCGACCCACGGGTCAAACACGCCTACTATCTGCCCGGGAAAGAGAAGCTGGCGCATTGCGTCGAGGCCCAGGCTGACCGGCACTGCGGCCGACACGAACGTAACTGCACCCTGCATGAGGGCCGGCACGCTATTGAAGAGCCGGCTCAACGGGAAGTTCTGTCCCGACAGGAAGAACACGGGCTCCTGCAGTGCTAATGACACCTGCCATGCCTCCCGGCCCCACATCAGAAAGGCCGAGCTGAGCAACATTCCCAACCCGTATAGCGCAACCATCGTTACCAGGAATACCAACAGTGCAAACCCCCACTGGCTCGCGTCGAACTGGACGTTGAACAGCAGGGAACCCACGACCGCGATCGCCCCGGCTCTCAAGGTACTCATGTACAGACCACCTACGCCCATGCCCAGCAGTATCGACATAAGTGACGTCGGGGCCATGATGTAAATCTCGAGAAGGCCCGCCTGCTTGTCCCAGTAGAGTTGCGAAGCCATCATCCACAGCACGTTGAGCCAGTACGTAGCCATGGCTCCGCCCAGCACCACGAATCCCACATATGCCGCAGGAGCGTTCAGGGCCTTGTACAGGAACACGAACGCCGAGGTGCTGATGAGCGGGATTACGATGTCAAAAAAGAGCCAGCTGAGTTCACGGTGCGCGCCGATAACACGCGGATACCCCCGCGCAACGGCGCCCCTCAGAAATAGCTCGAGGCCAACACTCTTCCTCATTGCACTCCCCCTACGATGCCGCAGCTTCCGAGGCGTCGCCGGTCAGGCTGCGCCCCACAAGCTTGATGAACACATCCTCCAGCGTCGGTTCGTTCTTTTGCAGAGTCAAGATGCGTCCATTATGCGCGGCTAATGTGCTCACAACCGAACCGATGGCCGATTCGTCTTCGAGAATGAACTTCAGGTTGTGGGATATGCCGCCTTCATCCGGTGTTGCGATGACGCGAACCACGCCCGGCGCGGCCTCCAACGCTGCAACTGTCTTGTCGGTAATGCCAGCGGCACTTATGTCGAACGTGGGCTGCTTCTGCAATAGATGCTTCAGGTTGGCCGGCGTATCGCAGGCCAGCACTTTGCCGTGGTCAATAATAGCGATGCGGTCACACAGCTCATCAGCTTCAGCCATGTAGTGCGTCGTTAGGAGCAAGGTGCGATCGGGGTTCTCACTGAGCCAGGACCGGGTGAAGTTGCGCACGATGCGGGCCGCATGAACGTCCAACCCCAGCGTAGGTTCGTCGAGGAACATTACCTTGGGGTCCGTAATGAAGCCGCGACAAAAGTTCATGCGCTGGCGCTGGCCTGTGCTGAGAGAGCTCACCAGGGCGTTCCTCTTGTCTTCGAGCTCGACAATCCTGAGCATTTCGTCAATGCGCGCGTTGGCGTCGCGCCAGGTTATGCCATAAAACTGGCTGAACATCCATAGGTTTTCATGGACGGTCAGGATTCCGTAGCCGCTCGTTTCACCGCCGCTCACCATGTTGATGAGCCTGCGAACGTCCTGAGCCTGCTTCACAACGTCCAGGCCATCCACCAGGGCCGTTCCGCCGGACGGCGCCAACAGCGTCGTCAGAATCTTGATAAGCGTGGTCTTGCCCGCACCATTCGGGCCAAGCAAGCCGAACAACTCGCCTTGATAGACTTCCACGTTCACGCCGTCCAGCGCGATCATAGTCCTGGCAGGAGGACTGTCGTTCTTCTTCTTGTCTTTCTTTTCGGCCCTGATCTTATAGAGGCGCGTCAGGTTTTCTGTTTGTATAGCTAAAGGCCGTCCCGCGTACCGCAGGGCAGCGTCGGCGTTCGCTACCCTGACCGCTTCTTCAAGTGCCTGGTCAGCCACCGTGCTCCCGGCGTTCGCATTGTCTATATTAACACTCATTCAACCTCCTATGATGGCCCACGAGATGCCGATTAAGGGTTGCAGCCCGCGCAAGCACCTGGGCGCAGAGTTGAGGAATGTGGACCAACATCAAATACCTCGTCGGTCAACCATAACATAGAATAGCACCAATATCTAAGTTGAGGTATCGGCCTAGATGAGCACATTTTCTACGTCTATGGTCGTAGTCGCGCAAAAAGTGGTATATTAGCTTTCAAAGGCATGCAGTTCCAGCAAGGGGGCCTTATGGTCGTAATCTATCTCATAATCGTCGCAGTTGTATGCTATTGTATCGGCGCGATTCCCGTTGGGGCACTGGTGGCCGCCAGGCAGAAGATAGACATTGCCAAGCACGGAAGCGGCATGATGGGCACAACGAACGTGCTGCGTACCGTAGGGCGGCGGGCAGCCATCGTCGTGCTTGCGGGCGACCTACTGAAAGGCGTGCTCGCAGTGGTATTTGCGCGCCTGATAGAGCCTGTGTTCATAGTTGGTGAGGGACGAATCGAGCTTTTCGGTGCCGTAACCTCTTGGTTGACGGTCGCCAGCTTGCTAGCAACCGGTGCCGTGGTCGTGGGCCATGTATGGTCGCTTTACTTGCGTTTTGTGTACGGTGAATGGCACGGAGGCCGCGGCGTTGCAACCGCCATGGGCGCGGTGCTAATCGTGAACCCCTGGGTCATCCTATTTGCCGCTGTCGTCGGCCTGCCCACGATAGTAATATCACGCTACGTCTCCCTCGGCTCCATTGTTGGCGCAACTGCCGCGGGCTTGGCAATCGTGCTGCTGGTTGCGCTGGGCCAGATGGATCTCCTCTCACTGCTCTTCATCGCGGTTTCCGTCTTTGTTATCATTGGACACCGCGACAATATTCAACGCCTCGTCAGAGGAACCGAACGCAAGCTAGGCGAGCGCGTCAAGTTTTGACGCCACGAACTGTTCGATTCCTCGGAGCAACCCGCACACCGTCCGATCAGGACAGCACCTCTCGCCGTACATGCGGGCTCTATGCCGCCAAAGTGAGGAAACCTCGTCGCACCGGAGCTGGACGTCGTCAGTAATCTGGCCGCTCATGCGACGAAGGTCCGGGTTATGCGGCCCGTCCCTCGCGCATTAGGCCTTACAATGGCCAGTTAGCAATCGGGATCGCCACGACGATCACGATAAAGCTGAGAATGAAGAAGATACTCGCTTGCTGGCCCTTGATACGTGACCCATCAGCGCGGTCCGAGCGCGCCCGTCCAATATGCGCCAGGGCGACGGCCACAATCATGAGCAGCGGGTGAATAAAGCTCAGAAATGGCTCCTTGCCATCCCATCTCTGCTGCCCGATCCACACCACTACCCCGATCAACAATTGAATATCCATCGCGAGCGTAAAGAAGAACGATAGCCTGTCGCTTACCCCGTCCCAGGGCCGTCCACCGGTCGCCGACATTACTGCCAGTGCAACAGCCCCAAGGCCAACCAGCAGTACAACCCAACGCCATATGTTGTGTAAAGTAACAATCAGTTCCATAGTATCCCACTCCCTTCCTTGTAGTAAGTCGTAACAGGTATTAGTTCTGACGGGATATGTCGACTAGCTTGCTAGGTCGCGAAGTACCTGCTTGAACAGCCCCATTAGAAGCTGCACCTTGTAACCGTTCCGAGATAGAGGCCTCGCGTCCTGAATAAGCAACCCAGCTAGATCTTCGGCGGGAAGTTCGCCGGGCGCATGCCCCAGCATTGCTTGCTCCACTGCCTCTGCCCGTATTGGAATAGGAGCCACGCCACCAAGTGCCAGTCGAGCCTCGGCGATGGCCCCCCGCTCGAGCGTAATGGACACTCCGATGCCGGCAAGCGCAAACGACCACGTTGCTCGTGGCATAGCCTTGCGGTAAAGCGATTTGGTGGGCTTCGCCGGCAGCACTACACCCGTTATGACTGCGTCCCGCGGGATCGTAGTCATACTGCGTTGTTCCTCGGTGGGCAACTTGTATAAGTCACCCAGGTCCACGTCATACTGGCTCGAAGCAGTCTGGTATCGTACTCGGGCGCCCAGTGCAAGAAGCGCCGTGGCCGGGTCGGACGGGTGGGCGCTGACACACATGCTTTGCTCCGGCGAAGTCAGGAAGATCGAGTGTTGTTCGTTCTCCCCCTCGCGTGCAAAGCAGGTGTCTCCCCCCTTCAGCCAACAGTCATACGGGCCTCGAAAGTAAGCGCAGCGGCTGGCCTGCAAGAGATTACCGCCTATGGTGCCCATATTCCGCAACTGAGGGGCCGCCGCCAGGCCGCAAGCGTCGGCGAGGGCAGTATACTGTGTGCCTATTTCCTCGTTCCGGACGATCTCACTCAGTGTCACCAATGCCCCGATCTCCAACTGCTCCGTGCCTTGCACGATTTCCCGTCCTTTGAGCCATAGGGATATGTCAACCAATTGCGCGGGGCTGGTTATGCTCTCCTTCATCAATGGCAGGAGGTCTGTCCCGCCTGCGATGATCCGGCTGCTTTCATCCGCGAGCAAGGCAGCTGCTTCTTCCGGGCTACCCGCGCGCGCATATTCGAATCTGTTCATCAGGCTTCTTTCGCCCCTTCGTGTGCACTCCCGGCTGCGGCCAGCGCTTCCAGAACCCGGCGCGGTGTCATCGGCAGTTCCTTCAGGCGCACTCCGGTGGCGTTGAAGACCGCGTTCGCGATGGCTGCCGCCGTTGGAATTATCGGAGGCTCACCGGAGCCTTTGGCGCCGATGTGATTTGCCAGCGTGTCGGCCTTGCCGATAGCTTCCACGATCATGACTGGCACGTCAGCGATCGTGGGTATCTTGTATTCATCGAGGCTTGCGTTCAGCACGCGTCCCGTCGCCTTGTCCACAACCCGCTCCTCAGTGATGCCGAAGCCCATCCCCTGAAGGATGCCGCCATAGAACTGGCTTGCCAGTCCCTTAGGGTTGATCACCCGCCCGACGTCATGAGCCGCAGCAATCCTCAGCACGCGCACCTGCCCCGTTTCGACGTTCACTTCCACCTCAGCAATCTGCGCCCCCCAGGTTCTGATCGGCTCTGTCGGGTTCGGGCCGCGATAGCCCTTGCCTGTTATCATGTAGTCGCCAATCTCGTCCAGGATCTCACTCAGAGCTTTGCGTCCTTGCTGTCGCCCCTCGGTAGTTATACAGCCGTCGACCAGTTGGAGCGAGGGCGCAGGTGTCTCCATGAAGTAGGACGCGATCTCCAGCAGTTGCTTGCGTGCATCAGCCGCGGCCATTCTGACGGCCGGCCCGACCGACGGGGTCGTAATGCTCCCCCAGCTTGCGGGTCCAAATGGCCCCTTTTGTGTGTCGCCCAGCCGGAACCGGATTGACTCGAGCGGCACCCCCAACTCTTCGGCAGCAATCTGGCTTAGAGCTGTCTTAGTGCCCGTGCCAATGTCTTGCATGCCGCATTGCACTTCCACGCTTCCATCCGGATTAATCCGCACCAGGGCGTGGGCCGGCGGCCCGCCACCTCCGCCCCACGTCTGGCTCGCGAGTCCTATGCCACGTAGCCAGGGTCCGTTCGCGCCCAATGAGCCAGGCGTCGGCAGCAACGATTCGGCCTCCATGCCAATCAGTTCCAGTGCCCGGTCATAGCAGGCTAAGAGATGCTTGGACGAATAGTTCTGGCCCGACCCCTGGTCGATGTCCGAGTGATTCTTGCGCCGAAACTCCAGCGGGTCCATCTCTAGCTTCGCGCAAAGGTCGTCTATGGCACTTTCAAGGGCAAACATCCCTTCGACATAACCGGGAGCCCGAAATGCGGCCTGCGACCCCATGTTGGTTCGTACGCCCAGCGTCAGTGTGCGCACGTTCTCACACTTGTATAGTTCCTGGGCGGGCCCGGACACGGAAGCAGCCCAACTTGCGTAAATCCCCACGCCTGTCATCGCCTCGAGGTCTATGGCTGTCAATAGTCCGTCGCGGGTCGCCCCGACCTTGATCTTCTGTAACGTCTCCCCGCGGTTACCCGCCAGTGTATTCTCCTCGCGCCTGTCCAGCATCAATTTGACGGGCCGCTTCGCCAACCTCGCCAGCAGAGCCGCGATCACAGGCTGCTTGAAGGTCGAACCCTTGCTGCCGAAACCACCGCCCATATACTCGCAAATCACGCGTACTTTGCTCAGCGGCATTTCCAATGCTCGGGCCACGCGCTCGCGAACGCCGAAGATATACTGGGTCGATTCCCAGATCGTAAGCTCTTCTCCCTCCCACATAGCCACGCTGCCGTGCGTTTCCAGCGAATTGTGCATCTGCGTCGAGGTGCGATACGTGCCCTCAACAGTTACCTCAGCGGCCTTGAAGCCTTTCTCGACGCTTCCCCTCGTGAACAGTTCGCCGTTGTGACCATTGTGCAGAATTATGTTGCCCTGTGGGTGAATCTCAGGTGCGCCAGGACGTGAAGCCTCCTCTATCGTCAGGACTGCGGGTAGAACTTCGTACTCGACGTCGATAAGCTTCAGTGCGTCATGAGCTATGTCCAGATCGTCGGCCGCCACTGCCGCCACATCATCGCCAATAAATCGCAACGTGCTGTCGAAGAGCTTAGCGACGTTTTTGAACCAATCAACATCGGCATTCTCCCTTGACACTATGGCGCGGATACCGGGCAACTTTGCTGCTCGGCTGGTATCAATCGACACAATTCGAGCATGGGCGTGTGGTGATCGCAGGATGGCAGCCGACAGCATGCCCGGCAGGCTAACATCATACGTGTATCGCGCTGCGCCGGTGACCCGCTCGCGTCCGTCGACACGGTTTACCCCTTTACCAACCAGGGAGAATTGGTGCCCCTCTTCCCACGCCTGAGGCTCTTCTTCTTCGACCACCACAGTCTCTTCGTGAACGCGACCTTCAATCTCTACTTTTGTCTTGATGACGCGGGTCAAGGTCTTCTCCTTTCGCAGTAGTCTCCGTCAAGCAACGTTGTCTACTCATCACCGCTCGACGAGGCCGCCTGCACGGCTTCAATGATGCCCTGGTACGCGCCACACCTGCACAGGTTGCCCGCCATTCCCTGCCGTATTTCGGCCGCGCTTGGGTGCGGATTGTCTCGCAAAAGCGCGGTGGCCGACATTATCTGGCCCGGAGTGCAGAACCCGCACTGGAGCCCATCGCATTCGATAAAAGCCTGCTGGAGCGCACTGAGGCTGCCGTCCTCAGCCGCTATTCCCTCTATCGTGCTGACCTCCGTGCCGTCGCATGCAACAGCCAGGGTAAGGCACGCCAGCACCGCCAGGCCGTCCCGCAACACCGTGCACGCCCCGCAGTGGCCCATATCGCACACTTTCTTCGTGCCCGTGAGGTGCAGATCGTCGCGCAAGAGGTCCAGCAGCGTACGCCGCGTTGGCACCGTCGCGATGTACTGCTCGCGATTCACGAAAAGCGTGATCTCGGCTCGGTCGGCTATCGTCTTATTCACGGTATTCATCGCTTTCTGGAGCGAACGCCCAACACGAACGGGGTCGCTAATTGGCCGTCGCGACCCCGTTCGAACTATTCTGGAATCTTCCTATTTCTCGACTTGTACTACCCAATCAGTGGTTACAACCTGGTTCCGGTACTTAAACTCAATCCAGATTTTGTACAGGCCTTCCTCGGGGAACTTGTGAGTAAAGGCGATATAGGGACCATAACCTACCGCAGGAAGCACCAATGAAGGATTTATCACGGACACCTGCGCAGTTGCTTGTGCGGGCTGCAAAGTGACGATCGGCTGTACTGTGCGCGTGGCCAGCGCGCTGTCTATTCCTGGGGCTAAGGTCGGCGGTCCTGCTGTAGGCACAACGGGGGTAGCGCTCGCCTGCACTGCCGCGGGCGTTGGGCTGCTGGATGAGGTCGTGCCTCCGGCCTCTGTCGTGGCCGTTGCTTCAGGGGCGAACTGGTGCGGGACCGCCGCGCCTGTTTCCCAGCCAAAGTCCTTCCCCTCACTGTTGATCGTCCACAGGTACCCAGGTGCGCCAAGGAAAGGCCAGATTGCGTCGACCGGCACATCGTGTTCAGCGACAAACACCGCCAGTTGGCTGTCTTCTCCGGCTTTGATCGGTCCCGTTCCCGTGAACAACTCCACGCGCAGTCCGTATTGCGTGAGCGTCTTCGCTAGTGTGGAATCCACTGTAAGGGCCGGTTCGGCGCCCTCGCCCGTTTTCACCGTGCCCGGCAATAACTGCATGTCGCCGCCCGCGGGTTGGAACAAACCAAAGCTGTAGTAGCTGCCCTTCTGCGGGAAGAACGTCGCCAGAGATACCTGGTTGTCTGACACGCGGTCACTGTAACTGTGTTTGAACGCCATCAAGTCGCCGCTGATGAGCACATTGTGGAATAGAGCGCCATCTACCGGTGTAAAGGCCGTTACAGGCTTCCCGGTACTCGGGTCGGTGATCTTGTAGTTGATTGTTGCAAACTGGGGCGGGTTTAAGCGCTGAGGGTCCATAGACACCGCAACCGCGTACTTGCCTGAGGTTGCCGGGTAATTAACTGCAGTGGGATCGGTGCAACCGGACAACGCCCCGGCCGCCAGCACGCTCACAGTGAGCGCCGCCACTGCTCTAAGCCTTAAACCCTCAAGTCGATTAATTGACAAGGGTTGCTTCCTCCTTTGGACGATAATCAACGAACGGATTATAGCACAAGCACTCCGATCCATCACAGGCGCTGGCGATTCAATCCGGCACAGAAACGGTAGAGGCCGGAGGCTTGACTTCCTTCCTGTACCCTCGTTCGACACACTTCACCTGAGAAAAGGGGTTTGCTCGTCGAGGCCAGAGCGTTAGCCGGTGAAAGCTTGCGCAACTGGACCTCGGTTCATCGGACTAAGGCACGAGCAGCTCGCCACGCACGAGTTTCGGTTCATAGTGCTGCATCGTAATACAGTTTGTCGGACAAATCTGCGCGCATAAGCCGCAGCGTATACACAGCCATTCGTCCATTATCATGGCGGCCCCGTTCCGCCACCCCTTCGCCTCTTGTAGTCTGGGCTCATCTGGCTGGTCGTTGACCGTTTCCACGAGGTCGAAGTCTGCCATGTGCAGCACATTGGTTGGGCAAACTTCTATGCAGGCATTACATAGGATACAGTTGTCTCCGTCTATGAATATGTTTAGCTGGCATTGCAGACAACGCTTGGCCTCTTCATGGGCCTCGATTGGCGGCAACCCCAGCTCCACTTCTGTAGTGAGGTTGAACCGCTCGTTCATTGGTCTCATCGGCATGTGCTGGCGTGGGACCGAATCATAATCCTCGGCATCAATGAGGCGACGCTGCATTGTATCGGCCGTCCAGATTGAGATCGGCTGCCACGACATTCGCACGGTGGCATCCGGCGCGATTTCATTACGCACGCTCTCAGCATCCGCCCACTCATTGATCTGGCGCGTCACTTCGAGGTGATAGTCCGAAACGTGATCAAGGTATGGCACCAGAGCAAATTCCGCCTGGATCGAGACCGTATCCTCCTTGGTGTCCACCCCGCGCAGGTACTGGTCGACGGCGATGGCGGTCTTTTGTCCATCACCTATAGAAGCGATGATGGTGCGCGCGCCCGCGACGTAGTCTCCAGAGGCGAACAGGCCCGGCACATTGCTCATCCAGGTCGACGCATCCACATCAATGCGATTGCGCCTGTTGACGCTGACACCAAGGCTGGGCGCCAGCCACTCGGTCTCGGGACTCTGCCCCGTCGCAGCGATCAGCGTATCGAGCTCGATAACGAACTCGGAACCCGGTATGGGCACAGGCGAGCGCCGTCCCGACGCGTCCGGTTCGCCCAATCTATTGCGGATGCATTTTAGCCCTGCCACATGCTCGTTCTCGACTACGACCTCGACGGGTGACACGAGGAACCTGATGTCCACGCCCTCGATTTCGGCTTCTCGTGCCTCCTCTTCGTAGACCTGCATTTCATTGCGCGATCTACGGTATAGCACATAGACTTTCTCTGCCCCCATTCGCAGCGACGAGCGCGAGCAGTCCATCGCTGTAAACCCGCCGCCGATCACAGCGACGCGCTTACCCAAGTATGGATTCTGGTGAAGATTAACCTGCTCCAGGAACCATAACCCCGGGTAAAGACCCTTGACTTTCCCGTAGTCCTCGCCTGGCAGCTCCATTTGCTGTGGCTTCTGCGTGCCCGCGGCTATCACAACTGCAGCATGAGTCTTCATCAACTCGTCCAGCGGAATTGCATTTGGATTCACGGCTTCCGCGCCCGGCCAGGTGCCCATTCCAATCGGCGTGTTCAACTTGATTTCCACCCCGAGCGCGCGCAGGTAGTCATCAATCTCGCGCTTGCACAGATCTCGCGGCAAACGCCACTCCGGAATGCCGGTTGTCAACATGCCGCCTGCAACCGGCAGCGACTCGTATACGGTCACGCCGTATCCCAGCTTAGCTAAATCACGCGCAGCCGCAATTCCGGTCGGCCCCGAGCCGATCACTCCAACTGTCTTGGGTGTCGTTCGGGGCGGCATTTCGGGAGGCGTCCATTCGCCTCTGTAGTCTGCAGCAACCCGCTTCAGCCAGCAAATAGCTATCGGCTCATCGAAGCGCCCTCGCCTGCAAGCGGGCTCGCAAGGTCGCGCACACACGCGCCCAAGGATGCCCGGGATTACGTTATCCTCCAGGTTTATCTGGTAGGACTGGTTGTAGTCCTCAGCAGCTATGTGCGCGATATACCGGGCGACGTCGGTGTACGCCGGGCAAGCATACTGGCACGAAATATTCGCGAGAAACCATTCGTTATCGCCCGTTTCAAGATGATAGGGCTGCGCATTCCGTTCGGCGTGACCCACGCTCCCCTCCGAGCGCACCAGCGCCAGCAGTCTCATTCTCTCATCCGCCATAGCACGTCCCTCCTACTAACTGTCGTCATATTACGTAATTGATTAATTGTGAAATTGCCTGAATATCATACGCTCTGCCGCTCTTATAGGGTTGCGAGCGTGGCTAACTCCAACAGCCAGCGCTCTTTTCCGAGCGTCGTTGGCAGTCCATGTGC
Source organism: Chloroflexia bacterium (assembly GCA_038203825.1). GTDB lineage: Bacteria > Chloroflexota > Chloroflexia > QHBQ01 > JADMIH01 > JADMIH01. Next base: position 123,342 of record JBBRDO010000001.1, read on the forward strand.
TGGGAACACCTTTGTTGCATCTGGCAAAGTCGCTATCCGCGCCAGGCTCTGCATCAGTTTGCCCTGGTTACCGCCCGGGTAATCAGCGCGCCCCACTTCTTGCTGCATCAACAAATCTCCCGTGAAAAGTACCCCCGCCTTCGCCTCGTACAAACATATGCTGCCAGGCGTGTGCCCGGGCGTGTGGAGTATCTTGAAGGTCAGGTCCCCCACATTTAGAAGTTGGTCCTCCCCTAGGTGCAAGTCAAGACTCTTACCACGGACCGGCGGCACCTTCTCCTCGACCTTCTCCGTGCTAATTGCAGGGTTTGAGAGCCGCCCGCTGTCCCAGGAATGCGCCGACACGGGCGCCGAAAACACCTCGGCAAGTTGGGCGTTCTCCGCAATCTGGTCCCAGTGACCATGCGTGCTGACAATGTTAAGCACCTCGACATTGGCGTGTGCTGCCGCCTTCCGAAACGTGGCCGCCGTCCCATATGGTGCGTCAACGATTATCGCGGACCCACCAGCATGGTCGTATGCCATGTACCCCATCGCCCCGCGCGCTGCTCCTACTACAGTGTCGATTTTCATTGCTGACCCCTTCGCTCGGCGAGCCGTTGTGCTCGCATGGCAACCAGGCGCAGCGGCCCTTCTGCCTTTCCTGTTCGGCCGCGGTCCGGTAGCATGCCCTGTGTCCTTGCCGGGATGCCTCGTCTGCATCCCGGCACAACTCCCGGCTCGAAAGGAACAGGCGACACGGGTTGCAAAGCCCTTGCCCGCTGGATCGAACCTGCAGCCACCTGGTACACGGGCAACGAACACCCCCGCGGAATAAACAGTACCAGGCTGGCATCGGCGAGTGCCGTGGCTTCAATCGTGTAGTTGGCGCCCGCATCCCACGAAGCAACCCCTCCACGGGTCAACTCCAGTTCTTCCTGACCTTGCGTCACGCGTATGCTGCCCGACAGAACGGTCACTACTGCCGCCCCGTGAGTTGCACCTTCGCCAATTGTTCCGGGACGACCAAGCCGGCTCCCCACCGGAATGGTCGCCAGTGAGTGTGTTCCCTCCGGTCCCGACGAAAGTGGAACGACCCCAGATTGTCCGGCCAACGCGGATGCCTCATGTAAAACAGTGGGACCGGGCACCGAGGTCGCGCCATACTCAAATACGTGAGGAGAAGCGGCTCTATCCAGGAATTCACTCACAGGGACTTCTAGTGCGGCCCCAATCTTTCTGAGGGTATTGAGCGAGGGATTTGATGCGCCACTTTCCAGCTGGCTGATGAAGCCCTTGGTGAGCCCACAAGTCGTGGCAAGCTCCACCATAGTCATGCCTTGCGCCAGACGCGCCGCCTTTACTTTTTCGCCAAGTTGCTTCTCCGACATGAGAGTTTAACCACCCTAAACCTGTTTAGTACAGCAATACCGTTAGCCCGAATATATCACGGAAGTGCGGGACTGTCAAGATTCGCTATCAGCGTTCCTGGGGGATACCGATTAATATGCCTCGGGCCGTCCGACTAAGGACGCGCCAGCACAAGCACTTTAGCGATCTGAGCCCTTGTGGCAGCGGCATCCGGCAGGAAGCAGCCGTTCGCATATCCGCTAAATACCTGGTGCTGCATAGCAACCTGCACGTAAAGCCATGACCAGTGGTCCTGCGGCACGTCACACAGCCGCACTGATGATTGTCCGCCCAAGGTCAGCGGCCAGCCGTTAGATAGCACTAACATCTTTGCTACCTGGGCTCGTGTCACGAAACTATCTGGGCGGAAGTTCGCCCCATAGCCGTCAAACACTCCATGAGCGTAAGCCGTCTCGACATATCTGTAGAATAGATGAGAGCGGTTCACATCTTCGAAACTTGGCTCGGCAGGATTCAGCAGTTCCCAACCGTTCGTAATCACCAGCATCTTTGCCAGTTGGGCGCGAGTGGTAGCATTATCAGGCCTGAAGGTACCGTCTGAATAACCTGACACAACGCCCTCGCAAGCCAGCTGCATAACGTAGCGGTACGCCCAGAACTGCGGCTCCACATCCCCGAAGGTCAGGCCGCACGAGGCAACGGTTGCTGTAGCCGATGGTGGCAAACCCTCTGTCGGCTCAGGCGTGGACAATACCCCACCCGGCGGCTCCGCCAACCCATTCTGGATCGCAACCAACAACAGCTCGCGCCCGACCTCGGCAGTGTCCAATGCTAAAATCGTGCTGCTCGTTCCGTATAGCGTGACACCCATGATCTTGGTGTCGACCAACCAACGCAGCCTGCGCTCAACCACGTTTCCGTTCGCGCCGTTCGCGGTCGCCGAGTACGCGGGATACGTGTAGAACGTGGTCGGTTCGACTGTGTAGCCCGAGAAGCGGGCATCTTCCTGCTCGGCACTGAACGCGGTCTCAGCGCTAGTCTGGTAAGCGAACGGGCGTATCGACGCCTGCGCCCACTCATTCGACGAAATGTCCAGCTCGACTACGTATTTGCCGGTACCGTCGACCACCACGACCGAAGGCCATCCCAGCCTGTCGGCCAGTTCACTAAGTACGGTCTCGTCCCACTCAGCCGCCGGTGCAGTCTCTACGACAGTCGGTGACTGACCTGGCGTCAATTCGACCGGCGTCCCGTTCCCACCCTGCGTACCCTTGGTGCTCATGGGACTCGCCAATCCGCCGGCTTGTACGCGCATCAAACCGGTGAGCAGAAGAAACAGTAGCAATACACACGCACCGATCAACCTGGCGCCAAGCGCAAAGCACCGCCTCTTCTGAATGAGTTGATTATGATCGCTGCCGTCTGCCCGAACACTATTTAATTGCGCCACATTCTGCCCCATTTCTACCGTTTCGATCCCGAAAGTTGCTCCAGGAACCGTCGCAAGAGATTCAGCGCTGCGAGCCCCACTAAACGCCCAACTTCACTCGACGCTGTTTTCCAGGACTGTGTTGCCCGGACCGTTTTTGCACCATCCCGTGCGCTCAAGACGCACATTGATGCGTCAAATTTCACGGTCACGCCGTCTGTGCCTGCCGGTTCCTGCTCTACCTGTACTCCGACCAGTAGATCCGCCCCTGTTCTTGCCAGTAAGTCCTTCCCTACGTTCTCCAGAGTTGAGCCTTCTGTCTCTATATTCAGGCTCCGTGCCATCTGTTCGAGGCTGGGCGCTGCAAACGTTCCCAGGAGCTGTTGATAATTCACGAGTGAGGGCCCTAAAGATCCGATGGCCCCACTACCCACTTCTAATACTATAACGCCCAGACCCGCATCTGCCAATGCCCGATGAACCGCCGATTGGGGCGTTTCTGAATCGACACCATATACCGCCGCACCTAATCGCTCCCGAACCTTCCGCTCCAGCTCCTCGATCATTGCCTCGCCCTGGGCCCTGTCCGCGGCCTTGGCAGTGATTCGAAGATGCACTCCGTCAGCCTTCGCATACGGTGCAAGGGTCGGATTCGACCCCGTCATCAGGTCGTCAACCATTTCCTCTACGGCCGACTCCCCGATCCCCAACGTCTTGAGCGTACGTGAGACAATCACCGTGCCTGTGGTGGACGCAAGTCGCGGTTCAACCTCATTCTCCCACATTCTTTTCATCTCAAACGGCACGCCCGGCATTGACACTATCATGCGCTTGCCACTTGCGTCGTCGCGCTGCACCCACCAGCCGGGTGCTGTTCCGACCGGGTTCAGTATCGCTTGCGCCGAGGGTATGAGAGTTGCCTGCTTGAGGTTGCGCTCCGGCATCACTACGCCGCGTCGAGCATACCAGCCTCGCAAGTTCTCTTCAAGAACGGAATCAACCGCCGGCTCTTCGCCTAAGACCTGTGCGATCACCTCCCTGGTGAGATCGTCGCCCGTTGGGCCAAGCCCTCCTGTCGTCACTGTAAGATCGCTGCGTTCCCACGCGCGTCGCAACACTTCAGCCAGTCTGACCGGATTATCGCCAACTTGCGAGACAAAATAACAGTCTATTCCCAGTTCGGCAAGACGTTGTGCGAGGTACTGGGCGTTCGTGTCATTTATCGTACCAAGTAGCAGTTCGGTACCAATAGAGACAATCTCGGCCTTCATAACCTGCCAGCCGGAACACGGGTCACGGGCAACCTGAAACATCGACCCGCAACTCGATTATAACACAGATTTGCTGCAACTAATACCGTCAATTATGCCTCCATGTTGGTCAATTTTGAGCTGCTCCGGCTGCCGTCGGTCGGCCAGTTCACTATGCGCCGGTTGGTGCCTCCTTCGGACCGTTGCGCAGTTCCACCCCCGCCGCTGCCTCGTAGATTCGGGCCACTGCCGAGTAATCCAATTTGCCTGACCCCTCCGTCTGCGCCAAGCGAAATAGCTGTTGCGCAACAGCACCACCGAACACGGGAACACCCATGTCTGCCGCCCACTTGACCGAAGCGGACAGGTCCTTCATCAGCAAGTCCAGGGCAAAACCACCCGCGAGGTCGCCGGCAAATAGGGTCTTGGGGAGCCAGCTTTGCATCAGATAGTTGGACCCGCTTGCCGTCCCGATGACCTCCGTTAGGGTTTCAAGCGGAACCCCCGCTTTAACACCAAGCGTGAGCGCCTCGGCGTTGGCGATCATTATAATCGAGATCATCAACTGGTTCACGAGCTTCACAGCTTGTCCGGCGCCCGACTCGCCAACATGTATAACGTGCTTGCCCAGCGCGCTTAGAACCGGCTGAGCGCGCTCGAAAGCTTCCTTGCTCCCCCCGACCATGATCGTCAATGTGCCGTCGGAAGCGCGTGCCGGGCCGCCGCTGACCGGCGCGTCCAGGGCGTCGATGCCCAGTTCAGAGAGAAGCCTGTAATGCTCACGCGCTGCTGCCGGGTTGATCGTGCTCACGTCAATGTACAGCATGCCCTCGCCACCTCTCGTGGCCAGCCCGTTGTCGCCGAACAGCACCTCCTGCACCTGGGGCACATCCGGCACGGAAGTCAGCACCACGGCGCATTCTCCCGTCAGGTCTGACGCGTGGTCCGCTAGTCGGGCACCCGCCTCCACCAGTTCGTTTGCCGGCGCACGATGCACATGCGGCACTACATACAGGTCGTGTCCCGCCCCCAGTAGTCGTCGCCCCATCGGCAGGCCCATTGCTCCTATCCCAATCAATCCCACCTTCATCGTTTGCTTCTCCTTTCTAAGGGCAGCGCCCTAACACCTTCCTAAGAGGGCCCGGCCATATCCGACGCTCCCGCTCCATTCAAGTCTACTCTACTACCAATCCGTCTTTGTACGCCATAGCTGGCCCCGCTGTCCGTCAATAAAAAGCGCTCATGATCCATCCTGCCACCGCAGCAAAGATTACGACGACCCACGGCGGCAATCTCCAGACCATCAGTAAGCCGGCGCATGCGAGCACCAGACCGAAGTCCGCAGGCCTCGCGACGGCGCTCGTCCACACGGGATTGTAGAGCGCCGCAAGAAGTATCCCCCACTACGGCAGCATTTATCCCACCCAGGGCGCTCTGGAAGCCGGGATGCCGTCGCAGCGTCTCCCAGAAAGGCAGTGTGCCCACGACCAGCATAAATGACGGTAGGAAGATCGCTACCAGTGCGACCACGGCACCCATAACGCCGTTGGGCCACGACCCGCGAACAGCTCCGAGGTAGGCGGAAAAGGTGAAGAGCGGCCCAGGTATGGCCTGCGCGGCCGCATAACCCGCAATGAACTCAGCACTTGTGACCCAGCCTTGAGGAACCACCTCAGCCTGCAGGAGCGGCAATACCACGTGGCCGCCACCGAAGACTAGCGATCCAACCCGGTAGAAGCTGTCGAAGAGCGCAACCCCTCCACCGCCGCTGTCTGTCGTCAGGCGCAGTAGGGGCAGGCCAACGAGCAACGCCACGAACAAGCAGAGGGCGATTACCCCGGTGCGTTGGGTCACCGGTACATGGAGTGTCTCGACCGATTGGGCCTTGCCGCGAGGAAACCAGAGCCAGCCGAGCAGCCCGGCAAGAGCGATCACCACTACTTGTCCGATCGCCACCTCTTTCCAGCCCCGTTTTTCCTGCGCTCGAAGCTGCTGATATTGGCGGTGGCAGAGGCCGCGAGTTCTGGCGGGGCGATCGCACTACAGGCGACTCCTCCCTCTCCGTGGCTCTGCAACTGCTGGCCGACCACAAAGTGGACGCCGTGGTGTCGGCGGGCAACACGGGCGCGGTGGTTTCGGGAGGCACGTTCATTCTGCATCGCATGGAGGGGTTCGATCGCCCCGCTC
>JBBRDO010000002.1:0-126409 GCA_038203825.1 Chloroflexia bacterium
CGCGGGCACCTCTGCGTGCTATAATATCTTTCGAAATGCATCTTATTAGTTCTAACTCCAGAGTCACGGTGGTTTCTCCTCATGCACGTCATGATTTGCGCAATTTAGTCTGCGTTATCGCCCTGTGGGTCGCTGCCGCAGGCCTCCTCCTGTTGCACACCCCGCGGCCCGCCCTAGCCGACGTACCCACGCCCATGCTGTTCAGTTCGGCCCCTGACGAGCCAGACAGGCAGCTCCAGGCCATCGTCGAAGACGTGGTTGGCGATCTCCCGGGCGATTGGGGAGTCATCGTGAAGAAGCTGGACACCGGTCAGTATGCAGTCTATAACGGCGATGTCCAGCAGGTGGCGGCTTCCCTGTACAAACTTTGGGTCATCTCGGACCTTTATCATGAGGCCAAAATCGGAAACATCGGCCTCGATGCCTACGGCACCGTTACTTACGATGATGCCGCCGAAGACATCGCATTGGATGATCTCCGAATCGCACCCGGCGATTCCATATCTATGCGCTCGGCTGCCCGCCAGATGATAACCGTTAGCGACAACACCGCAGGCGCTTTCCTACTGCGACAGCTCGGCGTTGACAGTATTAACACATTCTTAAGCAGGAACGGCTTCTCCAGGTCCATCCTCAATGTGGACGGCTATGGAGACAACCTCACCACGCCCCTCGACGTGCAGCACGAACTTGAGATGCTGGCGACCTCCAGATTGGTCGACGCCGCCTCCAGTCAGGAAATAGTCAGCTTCATGCTCGGCCAGCAGATCAACGATCGCCTACCCCAGGGCCTGCCTCCCGAAGCAAAGATTGCCCACAAGACTGGCGATCTCGACTATCTGCTCCACGACGTAGGCATCGTTTACGGCCCCAGCGGCCCTTTTATTATTGTCGCCATGTCGAGCAACCTCTACAATAACGAAGAAGGCTTCACCGCCATGGCAGAGCTTGCAAGCCGTGTGTACCGCTACCTCAACGACAACCCCTCGAGCCCTGCCCGCTACTTCCCCGAAACCCAACAGACCGTGGCACATGACTTCCTGAAGTTCTGGTACGACTATGGAGGCCTGCCATCCTTCGGCTACCCGCTGGGGCCCGAGCAAGAGGAAAACGGCTTCCTGGTGCAATACTTTGAGCGCGCGCGCTTTGAGATACACCCCGAGCTCGCAGGTATTGCGGCAGCCCCACAACCCGAGATCGCATTGGGCCTCGTGGGTGCTGAAAGGACCGCTCAACTTGGTCTACGGTGGCCTACCTCCCCTGACTCCGGCACCGGTCTCTACTTCAGCGGCACGGGACAAGAAATAACAGGCGACTTCCTCGATTACTGGCAGAATCACGGAGCCGACCGTGTCTTCGGCTGGCCGATTTCCCCCGCCGTGCCCATGGTCAATCCCACCGACGGCAACACCTACCTTACTCAGTGGTTCCAGCGCGCCCGCATGGAATACCACCCTGAGCTTCCCCAGGGGCGCAACGTAATCCTGGGCACTCTCGGAACCGAGCTTTACCAGTCGCGCTAGATTTTGGTAAGCTCAAATAGGATAGCGCGCGACCGCTCCTTTACTGGCCCGGTTGGCACACACCTCTGCCTTGTGTATTCTGCAACCTTGGCCCGCTCCCGTCGTTATAATATCACTGACTGCCACTCAGCCCGCGGAGCTTTGCTTTCCATTTGCCTTGCCCCGGCCCCTACCCCGAAGAACTGGACTATGAAATGAAACAACCCCGCAATCCCAAGAACCTCGTCCTGACCATCGCCCTCCTTTGCGGCGCGCTCATTACAGCCCTCTCCACAGCCGAAGCAAATACACAGTCCGCCCCGCCTGCCGGACCCAAGTTTCCCGCTGCCACTCCCTTGGCCGGTCAGACCACCGAACCCAATGTCAACAGCCCCGACACCGTGATCAAGTACGGTTTCCTGATGTCTCTGATCAGCAACAACACCAACGTCCGCAATATGGGCTTCGGCTGGGTCTCGTACGGCATCTTCTGGAGTGATGAGGAACCCGTCCAGGGCCAGTACAGCTGGCTCTCCGGGGCCAACAACGTGGACAACATCGCCGATGGTGCCCGCAACGCCAACGTCAACATCCTTATTCGCATCAGCCGCACCCCCGCCTGGGCTCGTGACCCAAACTGTTCCAGCATCGACACTTGCCCTCCTGCTAATGCCGCCGACTTCGGTCGATTCGCGGGTGCCCTGGCCGCGCGCGTGCGGTCGCGTCTCAATGGGCAGCAGGTTGCTTACGAGATTTGGAACGAACCGAATACCGATTTCGAATGGGGAGGCTTGTGCCCGGACCCTGCGCGGTACACAGGTCTTTTGCGCGCGGCTTATCCCCAGATCAAGGCAGTCGACTCAAGCGCCACCGTCGCGGGCGGGGCTCTCACGACTGTGGCCGAGGTCCGCCTGACCAGTTGCCACATGGATGACCTGATCTTCTTGCAGGGCATGTATAATGCCGGGGCGGCCCCATACTTTGATGTCCTGGCCGACCACCCGTACGGCTACATCGCGGCGCCCGAAGCCGACCCTATAACCAGCCAGAGTGGTCTCCTCTTTCGGCGCGCCGAGCGCCACCACGCCTACATGGTAGCCAATGGCGACGGCAACAAGCAAATCTGGGCTACCGAAATGGGCTGGGCGATCAACCCCGCCACGGAGGGGTATAACTGCCCCGCCGGAGATATCCAATGGTACCAGATTTACAACCAGCAACAGCAAGCTGACTATCTTGTCCGCGCTTACCAGTGGGCAAAATCCTACTGGCCTTGGATGGGCGCTATGTTCACCTGGAACTTCGACTTCGACGAAGCCCCCTGGTACGCCCAGTGCAACTCTTTCCGCTTCTTCGCGGTGAAGAATCGCCTTGCCAAAACGGCCCTCCAGAACTGGGTGCAGAACCCACCGCCCACATATACCCCTGCCCCAACCACTCCTGTCGCAACTTCGACCCCCTCGGTTACGGCCACCCCGGTCGACGCCCAGCCTGCCATTTCCGCGGTGCGCTATAGCCAACTCAACTTCAACCGCGATGGCGGCCCACTCTCCATCGATATCGACACCTATGACCTGGACACGACTCCCATCGAAAGCGCCATGGTGCAGGTCACGTACCCCAACTCTACCACGCAACTACTCCAATTAACTCTCTCCGCCGGCACAGTCTATTCCGGCACCTGGCACACCGACTTCACAATTCCCTCCAACGCAGGCAGCATTCCCGTAACCTACACCATGCAGCCTTACGTAGTAGAAGCCTTCCCGCCCAGACGCACCGTCTTTGCTGCCCCCCAGCAGATCCTCGTAGCCAATACGCGCTTCTGGGACGTACCCACCAGTTTCTGGGCCTATAACTACATTGATGCCCTGGCAACTCAGGGCGCGATTGGCGGCTACGGCGACGGTTCGTTCCGGCCCGGCAACAACGCCACCCGAGCACAGCTCTCGAAGATCGTTGTGCTTGCCTTCAGCCTGCCACTCCTGAATCCTCCCGTCGCAACTTTCGAGGACGTGCCGCCAGGCAGTACGTTCTACCAGTATGTCGAAACAGCCTTCGCCCACAACCTGGTCAGTGGCTACCCGTGCGGCGGCAACGGCGAGCCCTGCGGCCCCGACCGCAAACCTTACTTTCGCCCGGGCAGTTACATCACGCGCGCTCAGATAGCCAAGATCGTCGTGATCGCGGCAGGCTGGACCTTGATCAACCCGCTCTACGCCCACTTCCAGGACGCGCCACGCGGTAGCACCTTCTACCAATACATCGAAACGGCAGTCGCCTATGCCATCTTGTCGGGATACCCGTGCGGCGGTGCCGGCGAGCCATGTGGCCCCGGTAGTCTGCCCTACTTCCGCCCCAACGCAAACGCTACTCGCGCCCAGATTAGCAAGATGGTCTATTTGGCATCCACTCGCTGACGTTCCTGACACATTCTTTCGCTGCGTGCTCACAGGTCACTGATGGTGGCGCGCCGCGACTTTGTCCATGCAAACGCACTCATTCACTGGTTTCAAGACAGCGTCTACTACTCCTTGAGCCGCCCACGTGGGCGCGCTGCTCAAACCAGCTACCCAACACCTCCGCAGCAGGTGCGTGTCGTCCCAGTGGCTCTCAGGTTCACTGGTGGCATTCCATAGCGTATCCTTCGCGTAGCCGCAGCCTTCGCCTCTCGGCCGACGACAGTTGCCTGGCGTGCTTCCTGTCCGGCTGTCGTCCGTTCCCAAAGGTCCGTCCTTGCCCGTGCAGGCTACCCTACGTTATAATAGCCTGTCTCGGTGCGCGCCCAAATAAGCTCACCGGTATGCCAGTACAAACCAGCCGGCCTTTTTACGGAGCAGGAGAGCATGGATATCAGTCCCGAACCGCGGCAAACCCCCGAAAACGAAGAGCACCCCACCGGCTATGATGCGGTGGACACCGCACCCGAAACGGCGCCCGCGCCCGAGCGCCAACCACACCTTCAAACACCACCTGTCTACCAGACGGCTTCCTCCCAACCTGCTCCAACTGCCCTGATAGTCGGGCAGTCCGGCGGAGCAACTGCCGCTATCAACTCCTCCCTGGTAGGCGTCATCCGCGAGGCGCGTGCGCAGGGCGTACGCCGCATCTACGGTATGAGGAATGGCATCCAGGGTCTCCTCCAGGGCGATCTGGTCGACCTCGGCAGCCTCCCCAACGAAGTCTTACCTACCCTTCAGCAGACTCCATCGGCCGCACTCGGCTCCTGCCGCTACCACCTTACCGACGCCGACATCCCGCAAGCCATCGCCGTGCTGCGTGAGCATGGGGTGCAGTGCATGGTGTACATCGGCGGCAACGACTCCGCCGACACTTCGCACCGGTTGGCTCAGGCCGCTCTCACCAGCGACGACTTGCGCGTCGTGGCCGTCCCCAAGACCATTGACAACGACCTGCCCATCACCGACCACTGTCCCGGCTACGGCTCTGCCGCCCGCTTTATTGCCGTTGCTGCCCTTGAAACGACCCTCGACACGAAGGCTATGCCCGACATCTATCCCGTGAAGATTCTGGAGACCATGGGCAGGCACTCAGGCTGGCTCACGGCGTCTGCCGCCCTTGCCCGCACAACCGGTTGGGAAACCCCCCAGCTTATATACGTGCCCGAGTTCCCCAAAGAAGTCGACGAGATTCTGGGCGACGTCACCCGCGTTTACCGCGACTACGGCTACGTCATAATCGCCATGTCGGAAAACCTGCGCAGCCGCGACCAGCGTCCGTTTGCCGTGGCAGCTATGGAAGCAATGGGTGACAACGCCCTTGGCTCAGCCGGCAACCCCGACTTTACCGACTCCTTCGGCCACTCCTATTATCGCAACATGAGCGCCGGCCACGCCCTCGCTCAGCTCATAACGGGAAGACTCGATCTGCGTGCCCGCATAGACCAGCCCGGCACCCTCCAGCGAATGTCGCAGGCCCACCAGAGCGAGGTCGACCTGATTGAGGCTGAGGAATGCGGTAGAGCCGCCGTTCGCGCGGCTCTTGCGGGCGAAACCGACCGCATGGTAATCATCGAGCGCGCAGAATCCCCCATCTATCGGGCCACCATTGGCCTCGCTCCCCTGGACACCATCGCCAACGTTGAGAAGCACCTTCCCGCCAGCTTCATGAACCCCGCCGGCAACTTTGTCACCCAGTCTTTCATCGACTACGCCCTGCCTCTGATCGGTGGGCCGCTCCCACAGTATGTCGAGCTACAGACATAAGCTGTCTCGTCCGTGAAACAAAATATTAGCCCTCAAAGGAGAGGATTCATGCAAATTACCAGTGTAGGCATAGTAGGCGCAGGAACCATGGGCAACGGTATCGCCCAGACTTTCGCCACAGCCGGCTTTCCTGTCGTGCTCCGCGACGTTGGCGAAGCCCCGCTTGATCGCGGCATGGGCAACATTCGCAAAAGCCTGGCCAGGTTCGTCGAAAAAGGCAAGCTAACGCAGGAAGCATACGACTCCTCCCTTGCCCGCATCACCACGACCACCGAGCTGCGCGACCTCACCGCTTGCGACCTCGTTGTAGAGGCCATATTCGAGAACTTTGACGCCAAGAAAGCAGTCTTCGAAGAGTTGGACCTCCTGCTGCGACCCGAAGCAATACTCGCCTCCAATACATCGTCCATTGATATCACGCGTCTGGCCGCCGTTACTAAACGGCCCGACCGAGTTATTGGCATGCACTTCTTCAATCCCGTCCCTCTCATGTCCCTTGTAGAAGTCATTCGCGGTCTCGCAACCTCCGACGAGTCCTATACAACCATTCGCGACCTCGCTGTTCAATTAGGCAAAACGCCGGTTCAGGTTCGCGACTATCCCGGCTTCGTCTCGAATCGTGTCCTTATGCCCATGATCAACGAAGCGGTTTTCACCCTCTTCGAAGGCGTCGCGTCCGCAGAGGACATAGACACGGTCATGAAGCTGGGCATGAACCACCCGATGGGCCCCCTCACCCTGGCCGACTTCATCGGGCTGGACGTCTGCCTGGATATCCTGAATGTGCTCTACGACGGCTTCAAGGATCCCAAGTATCGTCCTTGCCCGCTGCTGGTCAAAATGGTGCAGGCCGGCAAACTTGGCCGCAAGTCGGGCGAAGGCTTCTACACGTACTAGTCGGCGCCTGACAAAACGGCCAATCTGAAGCAGGCAGATGTCCTTCGTTAAGAAGCCCCGATTATCCTTCACCTTTCCGAATAGAGGCAAACGAAATGGAATTCGCACTTACACCCGAACAAAAATTGATCCAGCAAACTGCCCGCGAATTCGCGGATGAAAAGCTGGCCCCCCTTGCCGCCGAGTACGACCGGAAGGAAGAGTTCACCGCGCCCCAGGCTAAGATGCTGGCCGAGATGGGCTTCCTCGGCATGATGGTCGCCGAAGAGTATGGCGGTTCGGGCCTCGACACCGTATCCTATGTGCTCGCAATGGAGGAAGTCAGCCGAGCCTGCGCTTCCACCTCAGTCACGATGACCGTCCAAAACTCCCTGGTATGCTGGCCCGTGGAGCACTTTGGCACCGAGGAACAAAAACGCAAGTACCTGGTGCCCCTTGCCACCGGAAAAATCCTTGGCTGCTATGGCCTCTCCGAACCTTCCGCCGGTTCCGACCCCGCTTCAATGGCCACCACCGCTTTAGAAGATGGCGACAGCTACATTCTGAATGGCTCCAAGATCTTCATCTCGAACGGCGGCGTCTCCGAGATCGCGTTGGTCTGGGCGCAAACCGATCGTGAGCTCAAGCACAAGGGCATAACCTGCTTCATTGTCGACCGAGGAACCCCCGGCTTCGTCGTAGGCGCGGAGGAGAAGAAGCTCGGCATTCGCGGCTCTAACACCACCGAGCTACATTTCGAGAACTGCCGCGTCTCCAAGGACAACCGGTTAGGCGCCCTCGGCGAAGGCTTCAAGATCGCCATGCAAACGCTCGACGGCGGGCGCATCGGCATTGCCGCTCAGTCCCTCGGAATAGGACAGGCTTGCATTGATGCATCAATAAAATACAGCCACGAGCGCCAGGTCTTCGGCAAGCCTTTGAGCGAAGTACAAACTGTTCAATTCAAGATCGCTGACATGGTTACCGAGGTCCAGGCCAGCCGGCTCCTTACCCTCTACGCCGCCTGGATGAAGGACCAGGGCGTGCGCTTCTCCCGTGAGGCAGCCATGGCCAAACTCCACGCGTCGGAGGCTGCCAACTTCGCGGCCGACATGGCCGTTCAGATCCACGGTGGCTACGGCTATCTTCGAGACTTCCCCGTCGAGCGTCTCTACCGCGACGCTCGCATCACCGAGATCTACGAAGGCACTTCCGAAATTCAGCGCATCGTCATCAGCAACGCCGCCCTAAGATAATCCTGCCGAATACACAAACCGGCCAGGCACCCCCGAGATGCCTGGCCGGTTTGTATAAATGCCGTGACTAGCGGCTTAGTAAATAGACTTATTTGCTGCCCTTTGCCTTGCGAATCTTCCGAAGAATTCGGCTCTGCCGAGCTTCTCGTGCTCGATCGGCATCAATGTCACGTGCGATCTGATAAATTGCATACATGCTGTAAAACATTATCTTGACCCTCCCCTCTCATCTCTCGTTCGCATATCTCTCACTACCTAATTGTAGCGTCAGACGCCTGTTTCCACATCGGAACATAGAGGTAACATAAGCAGAACTGCAGGCTCACTTTAAGACCGTGAAACTAGTTCCAGCGACAACAAAAAGCGTACATCTAAAGATGTACGTCTAAGTTGAACTATTGTGGCTCAATAACCCGGAATCAATCGCCGGAAAATATAGGGGAATGCCGTGGTTATTCGGAAAGGAAAACAACGAGCGATTCGGGAAAAAGTCTCAGGGTTTACAATTACAATTTACTGCCGCGGTTCTAATTGCATTAATCAATTGCTTGTATGGAACACCCTTCTGCAAAAATAAGCTGACCCCTGCTTTCTGTGCTGCCGCCCGTTGTGCCTCTCCATCATGTATGCTGAGTGCAACCACCGAGCTTGCCAGGTTTCCTTCTGTTATCTCCGCTAGCGCGTCAAAATCATCACAGCAATGCATATCTAGGTCAACCAACACAACATCGGGCCGGACACGGTGCGCCATCTTGATCATTTCGCAATCATCGGTGGCCTCACCCACAACGCTTATCTGTGGGTCAAGTTCAAGCATCGTCTTAAGGCACGAGCGCAACGTGGCATGATTTCCCGCGATGAGCACGCGCACCATGCTCTGTTGCGTCGAGGGCTGAGAAGCCGCGCTGGGCGCAATAACTGTTGGAATTTGTGCTGGGACCGGGGAAACGACTGATCTGGTGCTGTTCTCGCCACCTGCTGTCCGAGGAAATCTTTGCCGTGCGGCATAATCAGCGGGTGAAATTGGGCGAGTATTCAGTGTCATCAGCAGCCTCCGTTGCTCTACTTTCAGTGTTTAACCAATGAATCTTGTCCTCTAAGTGCTAAATTTCGCGTCGGGTACCTCAGATTCACCTATCATTTATATATATAGCACAAAATTCGCGCCTTGTCACTGGTATTGAGGACCCAATTCGCCATTCCGTGCGTAGTATCATTCCTACGTCTTAAGACCTACTTCAGGCACATTTTCGTCCAAGTTCGTCTAGCTTTGACCCAAGATCGAGTGTATAATTGCTTCTAGGACCCGTTGGTTTACCGCAGCACCCTGGAATTTCCCCGACCCAATAACCAAGGAGACCCGCCCCATGACGTTGAGATTGCGTATTCTTTTGGCTGCCGCTGCTATTTGTTCGCTTATCCCAACCCTCTTCATCGCTGAGCCGGCTCCGGTTACTGCTCAATCTAAACCGGCCGCAAGGCAGGTCCGCGTGCCCATCCTGATGTATCACTACGTCAGGACAAACCCGATCGCCCGTGATCTCGTAGGCGCTGACCTTTCCGTAGAACCGCAGTCGTTCGCTCGGGAAATGCTTATGCTCTCCAAAGCCGGCATGCACACGATCACGTTCGACGACCTCTATGCGGCGCTCACCCAGGGCCATGAGTTGCCCCCTCACCCTGTTGTCCTGACGTTCGATGACGGCTACGAGGACTTCTACACCGCTGCCTTCCCCGTACTGCAAGCGTTGCAAATGAAAGCCACAAGTTTCGTTATCACCGGCAAAGCAGGTTGGAAGGGGTACATGACGTGGGATCAAATGCGAGAAATCGACCGCAGCGGGCTGGTCCAGTTCGAGTCGCATACTGTGACTCACGTCCAGCTCAACACGATCACCCCCTCCAAAGCTGAGCAGGAACTTATCGACAGCAAGAGCGTGCTAGAGACCGAGTTGGGCAAGCCCGTCAAGTACTTGGCCTATCCCTCCGGTCGTTTTAATGCAACGGTCGCTAACCTGGCACACGCAGTCGGCTACGAAGGTGCAGTAACAACGCAGTACGGTAGCCTCCAGTCTTCATCCAGCCTGTTTACATTACCTCGCGTCAGAATTCCCGGCCCTGAGCCGCTCTGGTCATTCGCGCTCTCTGTCTGGTCGAAGAAGTAGGAATTGGCGTTACCAAGCTAATCGGCCGACCATTTAGCCCCATACGTCCCGCTTGTTCAGCGCCACCGCCTAGTCGACAATCTTCTGTCGCAGGGCGAATACCGCTGCTTGCGTCCGGTCTGACAGGTGCAGCTTCTGCAAAATATTGCTTACGTGCGTCTTCACCGTCTTTTCGCTGAGCACAAGGTCCTCCGAAATGTCCTTGTTGCTTTTCCCCTGTGCGATAAGCCTGAGTACCTCAAGTTCCCGGTCGGTCAGGTCATGTTTCGGGGCCACCGGCTGGGGATTGGCGAACTCCTGCATGACTTTTCTAGCAATCTCCGGGTCCAATTGCGCTTCGCCCCGGTTCACCGTCCTGATTGCAGCCACCAGGTCGCTGGGCAAGACGTCCTTCATGAGATAGCCCTGGGCCCCCGCCTTGATCGAAGCAAATACCTTCTCGTCTTCGCTAAACGAGGTCAGCACGATCACTCGTGTGCTGGGCGACATCGCCGTTATCGCTCGCGTCGCATCAACGCCGTCCATAACGGGCATGACAAGGTCCATAAGCACAATATCGGGCAGGTTGTCTCTTACGACTGCCATAGCCTCATTGCCATTGGCGGCCTCACCGACCACGAGCACATCCGGCTGTAACTCCAGGTAGGTGCGCAGCCCTTGTCGCACTATCGTGTGGTCGTCCACAATTACCACCGTAATCTTATCCTCATTGGCCGCTTCCGCCATCCTAGCCTCCTTTGCGCATTACCCCGTGCATGCTTACTGGTCAATCTTCGCGTTGCCGGTGCCGTTTTACCTCGTCATAAGGTGGGCGCTGCGGTCTGCGTACAGGGCACTTCAACATGTATCACAGTCCCGGATCCGCTCGGGCGCGGGCCGATCTCAAACTTGCCGCCCAGCTGTTCTATGCGCTCCCTCATCGAAGCGAGCCCCAGCGTGCCCGGCTTCACCACACCCGGCGCAATGCCCACTCCGTTATCCTTGATCGTCAAGTATATCGTGTCGTCCTGCGCATCGAGGTACACCGCCGCTTCCGTCGCCTTCGCGTGCTTCACTATGTTGTTCAGGGCCTCTTGCGTCACCCTGAACAGCCCCTTCTCGATGTTTGACGGAAGCCTGCGCTGTCCTTTCACGTCCACCCGCACCATCAGTCCATACCTGTCGCTGATCATCTTCGCGTGCTTGGCAAGCACCGCAGCCAACCCTTCTTCCTCCAGGTTGGCCGGCCTCAGTTCAAAGATGAGGGTCCGCATCTCCTTAAGCGCGGCATTGGCTGTCTCATACAACAGAAGAATCTGCGCGCGTGCCTTTTCCTGGTCCGTATCAAAGAAGAGGTTCGCCGCCTCGGCATTTAACACCATACTGAACAGCGACTGCGACAGGCTGTCATGAAGCTCCCGGGCAAGTCTGTTACGCTCCTGCAGTATATCCTGCTCCCGCGACCCATCATACAAGCGCGCATTCTCAATAGCAATCGCTGCTTGATTGGCAAACGCAAGCACTGTCCTCCCGTCGTCGTCGTCGTAGAACGCCGCCTCGTGCTTGTCCACCGCCAGCGCGCCGATGACCTCTTCCCGGAACATCAGGGGCACGCCGATCCAGGATCTTGCGGGGTCATTCGGATCGCGCACGTACCCAGGCTCGCCGCTTACATCCCGCAACACCACAGGTCCGCGCCCATCCAGCAATTTGCGGGTTAGTTCGTTCGTCGTGCGGTCAAAGCTCAGGCCAATGACCTCTTCCTGGTCCCCAAACCCGTTCGCCGCTATGATGCGCAAGTGATCCCCGAACAGCAGCATTATGGCCGCACGGTCGTACTGCATAACCTCGTGCAATTGGTCCAAAATCAGACCAAGCACGTTGCCCAGGTCGAGCGTTGACGATATGAGCGCGCTCGAACGCACGAGTGCCGACACCTCGCGCACCCTGCGCTTGAGTTGTACTCGCTGGCGCTCCAGTTCCGTGACCTGCTCCTGTAAGCGTGCGTTCAACGCCAGCGAGTACAGCTTGCTAAACCTGATCACAAGCCACCTCAGCGCCGAATCTAGTGCTTGCGCAATCTCCAGCGTGTTGTTCTCGTCGCTGTCCCAGTCCTGCTCGCGCCGAATTATCGGCAGCAGTGCTTCATCAAGAAGCAAGTGACCCTCAATAACCTCAGAAATGTCGAACCCTTGCTCCGCGCGCTGGTCGCAGATCGTCTGCGAGTACGACACCAAACCATCATAGCTGCCAAACCTGAACAGCTCAATTAGCGCGCCGATACAGGTCCCTGAACAGCTCTGTAGCTCAGTGACGGGCCGCTCCCGGTAGTGCGAGTCCTCCATCGAGTAGAGCAGCTTCACCCAAGCAGCCACGACCTCGTCCCGGTAGCCCTCCAGCAATGAAGCAAGCACGGCGTTCTGTATCTTCGATTTCGAGTTTTGCGCAGAGGGCGGTGTTGGCCGCCCTCCCACTGATAGATCTGATTTCGCCATTGTCTCATTCCCTGTTGGCAAACCAAAACCCCGCCCGAGCTATCGTTTCCCGGGCACTCCCGGCTCGGTCATAGCCATCGGATCAAGTATCTTGTCCAATTCATCGGCCGTCAGGAAGCCCTGCTCAAGCACGATCTGGCGGATAGGCTTGCCTGTTCTGCTATTTTCCTGGGCCACCTTCGCTGCGGCACTGTAACCTATGTGCGCGTTAAGCGCGGTCGCCAAACCATTACTGTTGTCAACATACCAGTGGCAGCGCTCTTCATTGGCAGTAATACCCTCAATACAGAACTCAGCCACCACATTCATCGCGTTCTTCAGTATGTCTATGCTCAGCAACATGTCAAAGGCCATCACCGGCATCATGACATTCAACTCTAGCTGCCCCGCCTGCACAGCCATCGTAATGGTCGTGTCGTTCCCGATGACCTGGAAACAGGCCATGTTGAGCATCTCAAGCATGACAGGGTTTACCTTTCCCGGCATAATCGAAGAGCCAGGCTGCACTGCCGGCAGATTGATCTCCGCCAGTCCCGTCTGCGGCCCCGACGACATCAGCCGGAGGTCGTTGGAGATGCGCGTCAATTCCACCGCCAGCAACTTCAGCGCAGCGTGCGCCTCAAGTATCGCGTACTGAGACTCCGTCATCTCCACTAGGTGCTCCGCAGGCTTCAGTGTAAGACCGGTCAATTCAGACAATTTCGCGACCACTGCCTTCTGATACCGAGGGTCACTATTCAACCCCGTTCCGGCAGCCGTTGCACCGAGGTTTAGTTCCAGCATCGCATCAGCCGCCGCCCGGATCTTCTTTTCCATCTTGGCTAGCGTACGTGAGTATGCCGTGAACTCCTGCCCTAGCCGGATAGGAACCGCATCCTGAAGATGCGTCCGTCCCGATTTGACTATGTGATCAAATTCCTTGCCCTTGGCCTCAAATGCCTTCTGCAATCTCTCCAGCGAAGGGTAAAGCTCCTGCATCTCCAACAGTGACGCCACCCTCATTGCGCTCGGGAATACGTCGTTGGTAGACTGCGCCATGTTGACATGGTCGTTCGCATTTACCGGCTTGTACTCGCCCCTCTGGCCACCCAGGCGTACGTTGGCAAGGTTTGCAAGCACCTCATTGGTGTTCATGTTGTGCGAGGTACCGGCACCTGCTTGGATCGGGTCAACTCGCCACTGGTCGAGGAACTCACCGCCCAGCACTTGCTCGGCCACCGCGATGATCGCATTTGCTCGCTCCGGATCCAGCTGTCCCAGGTCTCGGTTGACTTCCGCTGCCGCCCTCTTAACGAGCACCGTCGCCCTTACCAACGCAGGATGCGGCTTCAGGCCCGTTATGGGGAAATTCCGTATTGCCCGTACTGTCTGGGCGCCATACCAGGCGTCCGCGGGCACTTGCACATCGCCCAACGAGTCCTTTTCCGTCCGAAAAGCGCCCGTAACTGCCTCACTAACTTCATCGGTAGTATTTACAGACATCGTAAAAACCTCCTACAAAGGGAAATAATTAGCTATCTATCATTATAGCACAGAGGCACCTTTTCACAGTCGCTGGAGCCCCCTCTCCAGGCGGAGAACGTCCGCCGCCGTGCTATAATGTGCCATGAGCGACAAAACTATTCTGCTGGTGGACGACGAGCCTAACATACTCGAACTCATCAAGCTTTACATGGCCAGCGAACATTACAACATCGAAACCGCTCGCACAGGCACTGCCGCCCTGGCCCAGTTCGCCGCCCTCAAGCCAGACCTCGTGGTTCTCGACCTCATGCTTCCCGAAATCGACGGCTGGGAAGTCTGCCGTCGCATACGCCGCGACAGCGATGTGCCGATTATCATGCTCACCGCCCGCACCGACGACATAGACAAGATCGTTGGCCTCGAACTGGGCGCGGACGACTACCTCTCCAAGCCATTTAACCCACGGGAACTGGTAGCCCGCATCAAGGCTGTCTTGCGGCGCTCAACCTCATCCGGGCGCGCCATCCCCACCGGTAGGCAACCCATCGACCTCGGCAACACCCGCATTGACCAGGATCGACACGAAGTCAACATTGCGGGCAGGCAAGTCGATCTTCGCGCAAAGGAATTCGATCTATTGCTCACTCTTGTACAGCATCTGGGCATTGTCCTGGAGCGCGACAAGCTTCTCAACATGGTCTGGGGCTACGATTATTTTGGCGGCACCCGCACCGTTGACGTGCATGTCGCAAACCTCCGCGACCACATAGAAGGTTCAAGCATCAGCATCCAGACTGTTCGCGGCCTCGGCTACAAGGCGGTAGTCTCGGCCTAGCCCGCCTCTTTGAAGCAGCATTTTACAGGCTTTTTACACTGATCCCCTCACATCCTCTCAGGTGCGTGCTAATATTGAAATGCGATGTTTCGCACTCTACGCTCCAAACTGATCTTTTCGTACGTAGGTATCGCCCTGCTCTGCCTCCTCCTGGCGGTGCTAGGTACGCTGGCTCTTGCGCGTGATTATGCACAACGTGAGGGATACATGACCCTGCAAGAAAAGTGGGCCTTGACCATGCCCCTCCTGCGGGCCACGCTCGTCGTCCAGAGGCGACCCAACAGCCCCGCCAACGCACTCGTGCTCGGCGGCATCCAGACCGCGATCCGCAACGCCGATGTTCGCCTCCTATTGCTCGATCCTGCTACCTTACGCGTCGTTGAGGATACCTCCGGCCGCAACAATGCCGTCGGTCAACAGGTAGACTTCGGTCTCGATGGTGCACAGCTCCAGGACGCTCTGGCTTCTGATGCAGGCGTGCGTGGAACCTTCCGTTTCAACGGCGAGGCCGAAAACGTGCAGTTCATAGCCAGACGTATTCGCGCCGTGGATCTCACACCAAACGGCAGCAACTCGAGCCTGGACGGCCCCGCCCTTTACGACGTTATGCTCGCACAGCCTCAGCCGCGCCTCCTTACCGGCATGCTCGGCACCCTGCGTGATGCTCTCTTCCCCGCTCTCGCTCTCGCCCTTCTGGTTTCCCTGCTCGCAGCCTTCTTCCTCGCCCGCTCGATCTCCCACCCCGTTTCACGCCTGGCCGAGGCTACAGTCGCCATGGCTAAGGGCGACTATAGCCGGCGCGTTGACGTTCAGGGTCAGGATGAGCTGGCCGCGCTGTCCCAGCAGTTCAACCAAATGGCCGCTGACATAGGCCGCGCCCATGACGTCCAACGCGACTTCATCGCCAACGTCTCGCACGACCTGAAGACGCCTCTCACGTCCATACAAGGCTTTTCACAGGCGATGCTCGACGGTACAATCAAAGACGCGGCAGCGTATCACCAAGCAGCCGGCACCATTAACGCTGAATCGCAGCGCATGACCCGTCTTGTAACTGAGCTTCTGACGCTTGCGAACCTGGAATCGGGCCTCGTAAGCCTCGAATTGCACCCGGTCGACTTACGCGATATTATTGGCAAGCTCATCCTGGCAATGCAACCGCAGGCTAATCAGGCGCAGATCGACTTGTCCGCCCGCAGGGGAGCTTACCCCGCGCCGCTACTGGCCGATGTGGACAAGCTTCAGCAGGCGTTCGGCAACATTGTCGACAACGCGATCAAGCACACCCCACGCGGCGGCAAGGTCACATTGGACCTGAGCAATATTCCGGGTGGCGTCCTATTCAAAGTGACAGACACAGGCGAGGGCATCCCCGCGGCTGACCTCCCCCGCGTGATGGAACGCTTCTATCAGATCGACAAGTCCCGCGCCCCAAACGCGAACCCTGATGACCGCCGCGGTATCGGTATTGGCCTGGCTATTGCCCGCCAGATCATAAACGCCCATCGCGGTGGTATCACCATCGAAAGCACAGTGGGCACTGGCACGACCGTGCTCGTCAGCCTGCCGAGCGACACATCACCTCACCCGCAGGCTACGAGCCGTCGCGCTACTCAACCGCTCAACGGCCACAGCAGTACCCCATCAAACGAGTTGACCGAGCAGGTCCCGCCCGCCAGGAGCTAACGACAGGCCGTTTCCCTAACTCTTGCTGGCAACTTCCGCGCTCCGCTTGTATAATTCGATATGGTTTGCATACGAGTGAGGAGCAGTTGGAACAGATAGGCAATTGGCTGATACCCGTGCTCGTCGTGCTCGCCCTGGCCGGCATCACACTTCTTTTCGCGACGTATATCGGGCGCTGGATTGACGCGCAAGGCAACGACGTCGTCACGAAGCCGCGCGAACGCAAAAACAAGAACCAACGACCCAGGTAGCCCGCGCGCTGACCCGCTATCTCTGGAGGAATTAATTGAACTGGACCGGCATTGTCTTCGGCGTTTTCGCCGCCCTCATGATTGGCACTGGATTCATGTGGGTAATACGTTTTGAGTACTACGTAGGTGCCTATTACTGGAAGTGGCTTTGCGCTGCAGGCATCGCGCTCGTGGCATTATCGGCCTTTATGCCGACCTTTGTCCTGTCTGCCGTCGTCGGCATTATCGGGGGCTGTATTGCCTGGGGCGCCGTCGAGCTTCCGCATCAGCAGGAGCGAGTAGACCACGGCCTGTTCCGCGCCCACCCTGATCGCGCCAATCACAAACGTCTCAACACGAGCGAGCATTCGCATGGCCACGGCAGCAAGCCCGGCCTCGGCAAGTGGTGGAGTTTCTAGCATGCTTTTCGGTCTACCCCTGCAACTGGCAGGACCCATCCTCGCGGTGGTTACATTCCTCACCATCTGGTGGGGACATATTATGGTGCGTATCGTCCACTATTACTTCGGTGTTCGCCCAGCCCCGATCATTTTCGGCGCGGGCCTCCTGCTCTTGCTGATCTCAACTCAGGTCGGCCTTGACGTCCTATCGGCCGGGCTGGGAATCGTTGGCCTTACCATGCTCTGGGACTCCTTCGAGTTGCACCGTCAGGAAGCCCGCGTTCGGCAGGGCCATGCCCCTCTAAACCCGCGCGTGCATCGCGAAGCAGCAGGCGTTCTCGCAGCCACAATCGCCGACGAGCGCGCTGGCACAGGCGAAGACGAAGGTGGAGTGTGCCTCTCCTGCGGCTCGAGCGAAACCAGCCGCTACCTCTGCCGCCGAGGTCCGTACTGTAAAGTGCACAACTGGGACAGGTACCCCACTGCGGAAACCGCCGATACAGCGGCAAAATGAAAAGAGGTGCGGCTGTTAGCACGCACCTCTTTTCTTAGGCTAGCCGGAATTGATTAGCTTTCCACGCCCTCATCGGGCTTCGCGGTTTCATCAACCGGTTTGGCAGTCCCTTCTATCACCTGCATGGCGGTCACGCCAACCGGCTGCTTGTTGGCCCCGTTGGTGCTATTCGCGGACGGCGGCGTATCCAGACCCGCGACATGTGAGAGCAGGTCTGCCATCTTGATGCCGGTGAGAGTCTCCACCAGTTCAGGAATCTGCGCTATCATACGCGCCACATCCGCGGTCAATTGGTTGGCTCCGGCCCCCTTGCCATCGCCGCCCGTCGACACGATAGTTATCTTGTCTACCTGGCTCAAAGGTCGGGAGATGGCACCCGCGATCTCGGGCAACTGGGTAAGAAGCTTGTCCAGCACAGCGGCCTGGTTGTACTCGCGGAATGCCCCTGCGCGTAGGTGCATCGCGTCGGCCTCCGCCTGCCCCTTGGCCCTTATGACTTCGGCCTCCGCCAGACCCACGGCCCGCTTCGCATCCGCCTCGCCCTGGCCTTGCTGTCGTGCTGCCTCAGCTTCACCTTGCGACTCTATAGACCGCTTCTGCTTTTCTGCTGCGGCCAGCGTCTCGATCTTCTGCCGTTCCACCTCGGCGGGCTTCAACACGGTCGCGACAAGTTCGCGCTCACGACGCTGGATTTCAGCGTCCTGCACCTTAATCTGCTCCTCGCGCTGTACCCTTTCCACACCCACCTGCTCCGCAACTACCTGCTGCTGCATGATATTCGTCTGGATATCATACGTCTTGTCTGCGGTAGCCTGTTGCTTGCGTACTGCCGCCATGTAGTCGGCCCGCTTCAGTTCGAGGTCACGCTGTGCTTCGGCCTGCTTTGCCGCAGATGCCGTTTCTGCCATGACGCGCTCCTGGTCCGCCTGAGCGCGGGCGATTGCAGATTCCCGCAATGCCTGGGCCCGCTTGATCTCGGTGTCCCGTTCTGCTTCCGCTGATGCGATATTCGCAGTTCGCTTGATTGCGGCGATGTCCGGCAAGCCCATGTTCACGATGTACTCGTTCTTGTCGCGCACCTCTTTGATAGTGAATGACACGATCACCAGGCCCATCTTGTCCATGTCTTCGGCTGACGTGGCTCGCATTCTGTCGGCCACCATCTCAGGCTGTTTCACGATTTCCTCAACCGTTAACTGGCCGACGATACCGCGCAAGTGGCCTTCCATTACCAGCCGAATTAGCCCTTCTCGCTCGACCGCGTTCTTGGTCAATAATTGTTCTGCTGCCGTGCGAATCGAGTCGGGATCACTCTTGACCTTTATCTGAGCCACAGCCTCGACATTCACCGCCACGCCTTGCTTTGTATACAGGTCCTGCGTGGGAGCGACGTCAAACGACATTAGCTCAAGCGAAAGTATCTTCGAGTTTTGCAGCAATGGCACCACAACGGCGCCCCCGCCCTTGATCACCTTGGGCTGCGTCCCTGTGCCCAGGCCATAAATCACCAGAGCCTCGTTGGGGCCCACTTTCCGTACCAAGCTTACGACCCACGCCAAGCCCATTATGATAATGAGGACGAGGGCGCCAATAATCACTAATTCTGGCACTGACTAATCTCCTCTCGTATTGGCCGGTAACCGGCCTGCGACTCCTGCAAGAGCACCACCTCGGCGTGCTCTACTCTGTCGCGTCCAAAAGCGCGGCCACATCACGTACATAAGCCAGGCCGCGTTCGTAGCTTACGATCACCACCTCTGAGCCTCTGGCAAGTGGTTCGGAATCCAGGCTTTTCGCTCCTGCGGTGAAGCGTACGCCATTCTTGCTGTACACAATTTCGCCCACACCGCCCGAACGAATACCGCTGGTCACCCTCGCTGCCGTGCCCGGCAAGCTGAAATCTGCCCGTTCAAGGGGCTTCGTCATCATCGGCCACAGCACGCGAGCCAGCAGCGCGAACATTACCATGCCGCCTGCCAGACCGCCTATGAGCGCCAGTATAGTCGCAATATAGCCGTTGAACAAGAGGGAATTGCGCAGGAGGTATCCAATACCCCCGAACCAGGTAATAAATGCCATCATGGT
Source organism: Chloroflexia bacterium (assembly GCA_038203825.1). GTDB lineage: Bacteria > Chloroflexota > Chloroflexia > QHBQ01 > JADMIH01 > JADMIH01. Next base: position 19,715 of record JBBRDO010000002.1, read on the forward strand.
CGGCATATTCAAGATCCCCGGCCCGTCGTGCCCGCCCTGGTCAGCTTCACCTGAGTGGCCCACGTGAATGTCAATATCGTGCTGCCCATGGCCCGCGTGGCCGTGACCCCCGCCGCCGGCATGCCCGGCATGCCCTGCATGTCCAACCTCCCCCATGTGCCCTGCGTGGCCCACGTCTCCCGCGTGCCCGGCATGGCCAACATGGCCGCCGCCCGCAAACCCCATGGCAACCGATACGACTGTGAAGATCAACCCGAACAGGAAGATCGACAGAAATAAGTTTGCCAGCCAGTCAGAACCAAACATAGAACGATCACGCTCCTTTCGACAGTTCTAACAAAACCAGCTCCCTCGGGACGACCGGCGACGACGTTGCTGGTCGTCCATCGTGCGTCGTTTGTTGTTAATGTCCCTCGTCACAATTTACGTGACAGGAACCCAAAGGTTTCGCCTTCGCCTTTAGAACATACCCGGTATGTTCATGCCACCCGTAATTGGGCCCATCTTCGTCTGGGCCATCTCCTGGGCTTTGTCAAGCGCCTGGTTAAAAGCAGTCAACACCATGTCCTGCAACGTCTCCACATCCTCCGGATCAACTGCATCCTTGTCAATCGTGACCGCCGTAACCACGTGATGCCCATTCATCTCGACCGTCACGGCCCCTCCACCGGCGCTCGCTGTGACCGTCTCGTTTGCGAGGTCTTCCTGCGCCTTCACCATCTTCTTTTGCATGTCCTGTAGCTGTTTGATCATCCGGCTATCCATTGATTGTCTTCTCCTTGTTATTCTCCTACTGTTATTGCTCACTCCGGCTAGGATATTAGTTCCCTTGCCCGGTGCGCTCTACTCGTCTTCGAACTTTTCCACACCGAACGTGTTCATCACTGCACGCCCACGCGGCGTTTCATAAGGCGCGGGAGGTTTATCTTTAGTCTTACGCTGCACGGGCATCACTCCCAGATCTGGGCCTTCCTCGTCACCATTCCTACCCTCTTCGTGGAACGTGATTGTTTCGAGCAGGCACGCAAAGCCAAGAGTATTGCCTAGAGCCTGCTCAAGTAACTTCCGCTGTGCATCGCCCCTGGCTCGCTGCGCATAGAAAGTGTCGCGAAAACTGATCGTCACCCTATTGCCGGAAACGCCGAAAGGCCGCACCTGCGCCGGGTCGCGGAAAACGGCAGCCATCTGTTTACTTCTGGCGTTTATCTGGTCCAACAAATGCGGCCACAGTCGCATTAAGCGGGCCAACTCGTCGCCTTCCTCCTCATCTTCGGCCATGGCGCCGGACGTGCTCTCCAGTTGCAAGTCCTGCTCGACGCTCTCCATCGCCTGTGCTTCCACCGGTCGCGGCTTGCTCGGTACGACTTCATTCAGGTCCACGTGCATAGGTGGCGGCGTGCTCAAATCGTCGCTCTCGTGAGCAGGCGCTCGATTCGCACCAAGGGCGGCGGGGCGCGGCGGGATCACGGCTGTGCGGTCAGGCTCCATAATTCGCGGTCGCTCCGGTGGGGGTACTGGCGTCTTGCTCTCGACGCGCTGCTCTGGCGCCTGCACAGGCTCGGCTGCAGGCGGCAAAATGGCGGCCACGAGCGCCATTTCCAAAGGCAATTGGCGGTACGTGGTCGAGCGTAGCTCAGAATCGGCATCCGCAAACACTTTCGTCCAGCGCAAGAGGTCTGGTAGACCTACTTTCGTGGCCTGCTCCTCCATTCGCCGTCGCATTTCCTCGGTCACATCAATTAGCGATTCGCCCGAAGCTTGCGCCGCCCCCGACTTTATCAGCATCAATTGGCGTAAGTGCTCTACCGTCTGGCGGTTGAACTGCCGTATATCGAGCCCCTCGTCCAACACCGCGTTCACAAGCCGTAACCCCGACGCAAGATCACCCAGCAGCAAGTAGTCCACAAACTCGGCAACGCGCTCCGAACCCGACGCTCCCAGCATGTCCTGCACTTCAGCCAGCGTTACCTTACCCTCGGAAAACACACGCAGCTGGTCCATCAACGACAGTGCATCCCTCAACGACCCTGTAGACTGCCGCGCCACAAGGTCGAGCGCACCGCCCTCGATCTCGATGCCCTCCTGCTGGCAAACCCAGGTCAGCCTGTCGACGATCGCCTTCAACGGCACGCGTCTGAAATCGAACCGCTGGCAGCGCGAAGCCACCGTGGCCGGCACTTTGTGTATTTCCGTGGTCGCCAGGATGAACGACACATGCGGTGGCGGCTCTTCCAGCGTCTTGAGAAGGGCGTTGAAGGCCGATACGCTCAACATGTGCACTTCGTCTATGATGTACCACTTGGTGCGCCACACAGACGGCGAGAACTGAGCGCGCTCTATCAATTCCCGTATGTTATCCACGCCCGTATTCGAGGCCGCATCGATCTCGATCAGGTCGGTAGCAATGTCCCGCCCCGCTGCGACGCAGTTGGCACACTCGTTGCATGGCTTGTCAGGGCCTTCCGACAGGCAATTGGCTGCCCGGGCCAGCAGGCGCGCCGCGCTGGTCTTACCGACGCCCCGCGGTCCGGTGAACAAATAAGCATGGCCGATGCGTCCGGTTGCGATAGCGTTTTTCAACGTCTTGACCACCGGCTCCTGCCCGACCAGTTCGTCGAAGGTCTGAGAGCGGTATTCTCTGTAAAGTGAAAGGGACATAATTCTCTGTTGGCTTTGACGAAAATGCTGGCTGGAACACGTCTGTTACATGCGCCCTATGAGGTAAAGCAAGGAGCGAGCTTATTATACCATGCCATATCATGACACGCGAAGATCGGTTGACACGGGTTCGGTGCTGCCAATATAATCACCCTATGCCTGCCAACCGGTTGAAAACGGACCCTGGTCGAGAAACGGCCAACGCACGGCCCATACACGCCGTCACCTCCGACGAGGCCTTCAGCCGCGCCGCACCCCTCTTCGACGGCGACGAAGAGCACAACCCTATGGCAAAATGGGCGCGCCACCGCAGCCTCGCCACGCTCCTCAAAGCGTTCAAGCCGGGTGACCGCGTCCTAGAAATAGGTTCAGGCACAGGCATCGAGGCCATCCAACTGGCCCGCCGTGGAATCCACGTGGTTGCCACCGACGCAGCCCACGGAATGATCGCCACCCTGAGCACAAAACTTGCCGTTGGCGGCTCCGCGCACGACATTGCCCACATGATCGAGCCTGTCTACAAGCCCGCGCAAGACCTGGGTGAACTGGTCGAGCGGTACGGACGGGGCGCATTCGACGGCGTCTATTCCAGTATGGGCCCCCTCAATTGCATCCCCAACCTGCAGCCCGTCGCCGACGCTGTCGCCTTGCTCGTAAAGCCGGGTGGTCGTGTCATCCTCGGCATCTTGAACCGCTATTGCCTCTGGGAAACGGCCTGGTATCTGCGCGCACGCGACCCCAAGCGGGCATTCAGACGTTGGGGCGGCCAGGCAGAAGCCACTTCCCGTCCTGGCTGGCAGGACGAAAAGTTCACCTGCTACTACTGGAATCGCCCCACCATCGAGCGCGCCTTTCGACCGCACTTCCGCGTGATCAAGCGCGAAGGCCTGCCGTGGCTCCTGCCCCCGCTCTACCTCGACGGCCTCATCAAGCGCGTCCCCGGCTTCTTCCGCTCAATCGCCCGCCTTGACCGCCACTTCGCTTACCTGTGGCCCGCCTATGACATCGGCGACCATCTGCTGATTCAGTTTGAGCGTATGACCTAACCGACCGGAGTCTTATCACACGGTCTTATCTGGCGCTTCCAGCCGCGCCCACTCCGGGCTCAATGTAACCCCTACCCTCGGCCTCCTCGTCGGCCTCCGATGACCGTACGCCTTTGTTCATCGGTCGCGTTGTGTAGTACTTGCCCTGTGGGTGCGGTACAACTATCGCCGCCGTCGACTGCTCGGGCACCAGCACGTAGCCATCCGTCAGTTCAACTCCGATCCGCTCTGCCGGCAGCACCTGAATGAGTTTCACCTGCTCGGCCGGGTCGGGGCAAGCCGGGTAACCCCACGAGTATCGCCGTCCCTGGCCCTCCGGCAGCCCCAGCTCCTTGAGCACCAGTTCGTGGGTCCACTCCGCTAGACCTTCAGCAGATGCCACACTCAAACCATACAGGTAATACCCTTCCGAGTAATCTCCTGCCTTCTGCATCTGCTCGAACGCCTCCGATGCCTTGCTGCCCATCGTCACCACCTGCAATGGCACCACGTCCACCTGCCCCGATTCCACTGACCGGAAATAGTCGGCCAAGCACAGATGCTCGCGATCTGGTTGCCTCGGGAAGGTAAACCGTATTTTGGGCGTCAGTGTCTTCGGGTCGGGCAATATTGCCTTCCCATCCTCCCCCCGCGCATGCCCTATGCTAGTCGCATCATAAACAATCAGATCGTTCCCGCTCGATTGGCACGGGAAGTAACCATAGATGACCTTGGGCGTGAGCAATTGTCGCCCCCGCATCTCGTTTCTCATTCGGACGAAGCGTGGCAGCAACTGCTCTGCCACTGCGCGGTCATATTCCTCGCCGTGCAGCTTATGTGCCCCCCACGACAACCGGAACAGCGTGGTGAGATCGATCTTATCGAATACTTCATCTAGCGGGATATGTCGCTGCTCTAGCACTTTGTAGCCCCAGAATGGTGGGGCCGGCACCGGTACATCCTGCGCCACGTTGGATCGAATAATTGGCGCGTTCGGATCGGTTACGTCAGCATCCCCAGAGCGGTGAGCCTCCTTCTCAAGGAGCACCGTCGCCTCGCGTTGCTTGCGCTCAACAAAGCTCGCCCGCTTCTCCGGGTCAGTCAGCGCCTCCATCGTATCCAATCCCTCAAACGCATCCTTGCAATAGAACACCCCTGATGGATACCGTACTTTCGCCTCCTCGTCCCCCACCAGACCTATCCGCGCTCCGAACGGCCTGTTTATTGCGGCGCCACCAACCAGCACAGGATAGTCGAGACCCCGCTTGTAAAGCTCCTGCACACAGAGTGGCATCTGCTTCGACGTGCTGACCAGCAAGGCACTCAGCCCAATAGCCGTGGCATCCACTTCGACAGCCTTGTCTATGATAACGTTCAGCGGCACCTGCTTGCCCAGGTCGAACACTGTATACCCATTGTTCGTCAGGATGGTGTTCACCAGGCTTTTGCCGATGTCATGGACGTCACCGAACACCGTCGCTATGACCACTCTCCCCTTCGTGTAGCCTTCCTTCTTCTCGAAGTATTGCTCGAGATGGGCAACTGACTTCTTCATCACCTCGGCCGATTGCAGCACGAACGGCAATATCAGTTCGCCTGCGCCAAACTTGTCGCCCACCTCTTTCATGGCGGGCAACAGCACGTTATTCAGAACCCACACAGCGTCATGGTTGGCAACCGACTCGTCGATCAATGGCTCGACGCCCTCCTTCTTCCTGTGGAGAATCTGGTAGTGAATCCGCTCCTCAGGCGTCATCAATGCCAGTTCGTCATCGTCCTTGTTCTTACGCGCTTCCCCACCGTCGCCCTTATTCGACTCAAAGTAAGCAATATACTCCGGCAGTGCATTTGGCTCATTGTTAATCAGGTTGTCGGCCAATCGACGCTCGTTCTCGTTGATCTCAGCATAGGGGGTGATGTGCGCCGGGTTCACGATAGCCAGGTCCAGCCCGGCCTGCACGGCATGGTGCAGGAAGACCGAGTTCAGCACAGACCTCGGGTACGGGTCGATGCCAAACGAAACGTTGCTTACTCCCAGCACGGTCAGCGCGCCCGGTAGCTCTCGCTTCACGCGCCGGATGCCTTCGAGAGTCTCCAGTGCCGAGCGCGCCAGATCTTCCTGTCCGGTCGTCACGGGGAACGTCAGCACGTCGAAAATAAGTGCTCCCGGCTGCAATCCAAACTCACCGGTAGCAATGTCAAAGATGCGCTTACAGATCTCCACCTTGCGGTCTGCCGTATGAGCCATACCTATCTCATCTATAGAAAGCGCCACCACTGCTGAGCCATGCTCCACCACTAGCGGCAGGACGGCATCAATTCGCTCGCGCCCGCGCTCCATATTGATCGAGTTGATGATCGCCCGCCCCGGATAGGCCTCGAGCGCCGACTTGATCGACGACGCTTCGGTGCTATCTATCATCAATGGTGCTTCAACGCTCTGGCTCAGCTTCTTGACGAGTTTCCGCATTTGCTCGTCTTCGTCCACGCGCTCTGTCAGCGCCACCTGCACGTCCAGCACGTGTGCGCCGCCGTCCACCTGTTCGCGTCCCACCTGCACAATCGCGTCATAATTGTCGTTCAGCAGCAGTCGCTTCACCTTGCGCGACCCCTGTGCGTTCACCCTCTCCCCCACAATCAGGGGCGCAGGCTCTTGCTGCAACGGGGTGGCGCGCATCGCGCTCGACACTCGAGGCACATAGTAACTCGGGCGCGCAGACTGCTTGCGGTTCGTACCTACCGCCTCCACAAATGCCCGGATGTGCTCTGGTTCCGTCCCGCAGCAGCCGCCTATCACGCTTACCCCGAATTCGGTGACGAACTGGTACAGATCCCGCGCCATCGGCTCAGGCTTCTCCGGATAAACAGCCAGGCCGCCTACGTTCAAGGGCAGCCCCGCGTTCGGTATGCACGATACGAAACGGCTCGAGTTCTCGCCCATAAAGCGTATTGGCTCCCGCATGTGCTCCGGCCCTGTCGAGCAGTTTAACCCTATGATTTGCACAGGCAAATATTCCAGGGTGGTGAGCGCAGCCACAATGTCCGTACCCAGCAACATACGCCCTGAAGTGTCGAGCGTCACCTGCGCCTGGATCGGCACCCAGCGGCCGCTCTCCTTGAAGTAGGCGACTGCTCCCGCGATGGCCGCCTTCAGCTCAAGTATGTCCTGCGTAGTCTCGATGACCAGCAAATCGACCCCGCCCTCCACAAGTGGCTTGGTTTGCTCCTTGTAGATCTCCTTTAACTGCTGGTATGTGATGTTAGACAGTGTGGGATCGTCTGCCGAGGGTAGAAAGCCTGTTGGCCCCATCGAGCCCGCCACATACCGGGGCCGCAACTCGGTCGAATAACTATCGGCTACCTTGCGAGCCAGTTGCGCCGCCGTATAGTTCTGGTGATATACCTCGTCGGGAATGCCGTATTCGCCTAGCTTCGTACGTGTACTGCCGAAGGTCGCCGTTTCCAGCACGTCGGCCCCTGCCTCCATAAATGAAGCATGAATCTCCTCGATTACGCGCGGGTTCGTTACGCACAAATAGTCGTTGCATCCCTCGAACTGCGGCCCGCCAAACTGCTCCGCCGTTAGCTCATATTTCTGCACCGACGTGCCCATCGCGCCATCGAAGACCAATACGCGTTCCTTTAAGCTCTCAAGATATGTTTTCCTGGTCATCGGCAATCCCCCCTCAAGCGTAACTCTAAATGCTTATCTGTTACTTATAGTATATGAATCCGGCGTTCTGCTTTAGCTCGTTCCAACCAACAAAAAACCTCTCACAAGGAGAGGTCTATGTGTGCCTTCCGGCCGAATCCTTCCCCTTGGGGCTGGGTGTGGCACCGCATCGTTGATCGGTTGCCGGGTAGGTCTGCGAGCCAGTACTCTATCTACCACTCTCGATTTGTATTTAGTTATATTGCGTCTAGTTTACAGCAGACCAATCTCACGTGTCAAGATGCGAGCCGCGCTGCCCCGATCATTCGCTCTTTTCCCCTGCGCCATTTACTGCCACGCCGTTAAGATCTCCTCGCGCCGGAACAGGCGCACGCTAACCCACAACAACGCCACATCTATTACCGCCACGACCGCCGCAATCCATAGCACAACCGACACCCCCACTTGCACCGCCCCTGACACCTGAGCCACCAGCATGCCTATCACGGGCAAAATGACCAGCGATCCAAGTTGCTGAGCGCTGTTCGGGTCCTTAACCCGCGACGAAATAATGACCCCGAGGCCCACCGCGAGGAAGGTAAAGAGCGGTGTTAGCAGCACAATCGCCAGCAGCCAGGTCGGGCTTATGATCAGGTTCGTGTATACATAGTCCGGTCCTATCAGCCGCGCAGCTATCGCGAAAAGGGCGAAGCCCCACCACGTCGACAGTACTCCCGGTATAGCCGACGCCAGGCCCTTGGCGGCCAGCAGTTCCCACGTCTTGATGGGGGTGGCAAGCAGCGGCTCAAGCGTCCTCAATTGTTTTTCGCCAACAATGGAGTAACTGGCAATCGTAATCGGCACGACCAGCGGGATCACCTGAAAGAGTACGAGGAACGGGCTCAGCAAGCTCACCAACATGCCGTTCGAGGCTGCAACTACCGGCGCCTCAACGCCGGCCCGCTGTAGCATTTGGGCCGCCTGTCCCGTCTCCGGGATGAACGAAGATAACCCAAGCACCGTTATGGCCAGCAGCACAAGCAATACCGTCGGCACGAGCGTGGTGAATACCACCACCCGGTTGCGGATCAGCTGTGTCCACTCGTTCTCCATTACGGCCATGATGTGCCGGTTGAGAAGTCTGTACTTCTGCCTGCTCAAGCCGCGCCTCCACCGGCGTGTACCCCTTTGCGCGATGCATCGCGGGCAGCTTCCCGGTCGGCCTCGGCATCCAGCAGGTCTTGCCTTGCCACCAGGTCAAGATATGCCCGCTCCAGAGTATGTACCACCTCGGCCACCCTTATGACATCAGCGCCCTGGAGCACGAGCATCCTGACTATGTCCGGCGTATAATCATCCGGGTCGAGCATTGAGACAAGTAACCGTGAACCCGATACGGACACGTCCCCGACTCCCCGCATGCGCGACACGAGCACGGCAAAATCGTTCATTGTGCGCCCGAGCCTCTCGTCGAGGTCTGACATCTCGCCAACTTGGAGCAGGGGATTGCCGATCTTGATCTCTATCTGCCGTCCATACAACGCCTGCTGTAGCTCGCGTGGCGTACCCACTTTTATCAATGTGCGCTTCACTATGCCCACGCGCCCGCAGATTATCTGTGCCTCTGCCAGGTTGTGCGTGCACAGAATAATGGTTCGTCCTTCGCCCTGCAGCGCAAGAATCGCGTCCCGCACAAGCTTCGCCCCTTCCGGGTCAAGAGCCGAAGTCGGTTCGTCGAGTATGACCACCCTGGGCTCATGTAGTAGCGAACGCGCAAGACTCAGCTTCTGCTTCATCCCTCGCGAAAATGTTCCAGCCGCGTCGTTCCTCCGGTCCCAGAGTCCGAAAAGTTCGAGGTACTTCTGAATTTGCGAGCGTGCCCGGCCCGTGTCGAGGTCATATAGCTTCCCGAAGTACTCAAGATTGCGCCATGCCGACAAGTTATCGTAGAGGCCCGCCGGCTCGCTCAAAATGCCAATATTCCGGCGCACCTCGTCCGCCTGCGTAACCACATCGAAATCACAAACCGCAGCCTTGCCCACGCTGGGCGCGATCAGGCTGGCCAACATCCTCATGATCGTAGTCTTGCCTGCTCCGTTGGGGCCAAGCAGGCCGAAAACTTCGCCAACTTGTATCTTCAAATTCAGGTCACGCACCGCCCATCTGGAACCAAAGGAGCGCCCCAGACCGTCGGTTGTGATAGCATAGCCCATAACCTTACCATCCTATCAAGCATGCAGCACAGCGTCAAACACCACAGGGGGTATTTATTAGGTATGCTGGCTTAGTCGTTAGTACCACCTCGCGGCCCACACGAACACAAATTGGCACACTATAAATCGCTTTTGGTATGCTATAATCGTTCCGACTGGGGTCCATCATACCAGACACAAAACATCAGCATAGTCTCCCGGAGAGCATTTCACGTGCCAACTCAACCAATATGGGCGAGCGTACTTGCCCGCCAAAAATCAATGCTTACTCGCCGAAAGTCCATGGCCCGTATTCTCGCGGCCCTGTTCGCACTGCTCTTTATTCTCCCGGCCGGTTCCCGTCCGGCATCCACCTACGCGCAACCCGATGAATCAGTCAGCGGCAGATTCTATCCGCAGACCGGCCACACGCTCGCCCCGCAGTTCCTCTTCTTCTATGACACCAACGGCGGAGTAGCTCAGTTCGGCTACCCCATCACTGAGGCCCGCGATGAAAAAGGCTACCTCGTGCAGTGGACCGAGCGCCAGCGCCTCGAATACCATCCCGAAAATGCAGGCAGCGAATATGAAGTTCTGCTCGGCTTGCTGGGACGTGAGCTCACGAAAGGCCTTGACGGCCCACGATTCACCTCGACTGCCAATACCTCCAGCATCAACTCAGTCGACCCTCACGGCGCGCTACCCGCCGCCGATCCCACTTCGCACCTCTTCACCGAAACCGGCCACCTGGTCAGTGCTGACTTCCTCGCTTACTGGCGAGAACATGGCGGCGTCCGTATCTTCGGCTACCCTATCTCAAACAGCTACACAGACGGCAATCTGCAGATACAGTGGTTCGAGCGCGCTCGCATGGAGTTCCACCCCGAAAACCCACCGGAAACCCGTGTCCTTCTCGGTCTGCTTGCTTACGAAAGCCTCAAAGAACGCGTCAATTTGCCCTACGTAGTCCAGGTTTCGAATGATCCGGCGCCCGATACCAATATGGAGATTGGCCTGGCCCAGGGGGGTGAATCCGAAGACGCCGGTTTCTTCGACAATATCCGCGCAGACGGTGCAGCGCTCGGCCCGGGCCTGGTCCGCCTCGACAATATCTTCAACTATTACGGCATCGTCCAACGTGCTGCCGACGGCACTGTCTCTTACGACTGGACCAACTTCGACCGCGTGCTCGATTCCCTGAAGGCAATGAACAAAGAGCCTCTCATCTGCCTTTCATATATGCCTGAAACTCTGTCTCTTTCCGGCTCCAGTCGCGTAGAATCCCCGGCCAGCTACGAGGAATGGGCAGCCCTGGTAACCGCTACGGTCCATCATGTAAACGTCGAGCGCAACATGGGCGTGCGCTACTGGGAGGTGTGGAACGAACCCAATCTCTGGTCGTTCTGGCAGGACTCCTATCCCGACTACCTCAAACTGTATGACGTGACCGCCGAAGCTGCCCTCAAGGCTGATCCGACCGTGAAGATCGGTGGCCCCGCAACGTCCTACTTCTCCACGGATCATATTGGCGAGTTCCTTGAGCACGAACGATACAACGTGTTGATGGGCGCTCCTGCCCACGTCGATTTTATTTCCTGGCACTCCTACGGTTACACTCCCGAGCAGGTAGCAGCCAACATCCGCCGTATGCGCGAGATTCTGCAAGACTTCCCCATGTTCGCCCCGCAAATCTTCATCACCGAGTTCAACGTGCTTCAAGGCGGAGCAGGCGACACGAGTGCCGGACAAAAGACCGACAAGGTGGACGCTGCCATAGCCTTCCTGTCCTCCATTGAGGGCATGCAGCGCGAGCGGCTCGACCGCGCGTTCTTATTTGAGCTGAAAGACGGCCCGGGTCCTTCCTCCTACTGGGGACGCTGGGGCATTCTCACCAGCGACGACAAACCCAAGCCCCTGTTTTACGCCCTCAAAGCCTACCAGAATAGACCTCCCGGCATGCTCCCAGTTCGAATCAAGAGCGGTCTGACTGACGGCAGTCTAGGCATAATGGCCTATGGCAGCCCGGCGCGCTCCACGATTTTCCTGTGGTACACGGGCCCCGTCGGCGCGTCAGTCAAAGTAGCCCTGCCCTCCACCTTTGACAATACCGACTTCGACGTTACGCTTTTTGATGCCACGCATAACAATCCCGCAAAGACCGGCGACCCCAGACTCCACACCTGGCAGCAACTCAACGCCGGAGATACCCTGCTGGATCTTCAACCCAACTCGCTGGTGTTGCTTAAGAGCAAATAGGAGACGCATATGAAACTTCTCCTGACCCCCATAACTATTACAAGAGTCCTCGTAGGAATCATCCTCTGCGGCCTGGTGGCCATCATCTGGGTGCTAGCAGCAGGCAACGGCCCATCTACCGATTCCGTCCGGATAGAGTCCGCCAATGCTAGTTCCGGAAAGGCCGGCTCGGCGGATCATCCAACTTCGGCTATTGGCACCACCATATTAACCGCCACCCCAGCAACACTGGACCTCGGAAGCGGCAAGCCTGTGGATGTCGGACAAGGGGAATCCCGTGCCGGGGCCATTCTCTCACGCAGCACCCCCGCCTCCGGCGATGGCGCGCCGACCCCCACTCCGGTTCTGATCTACGTCTATGTGACAGGCGCGGTGGCCAAGCCGGGTGTTTATACCCTCCCCGAAGGATCTCGCGTGCAAGACGCTATCGCGGCGGCCGGCGGCGCTATGATCCAGGCCGACCTCGACGGCATCAACCTGGCCGAGCACCTCACTGACGAGGCGCACCTCATAATCTCACGCCGCGACGATTCTACCCCTTCCACCCTACAGCAACCCGCCTCTAGCGTCGCCCGGTCAAGCGCCGTGCCCCTTGCAGGACAGTCGGGTCCTACAATCTCGAAAGCTCCCCCTGCGTCGCCCGTAAACATCAACACAGCAACCGTTGAACAGCTCCAGACCCTCCCCGGCATTGGGCCCTCCACCGCAGCCCGCATCATCGCCGATCGCGAACAAAATGGCCCGTTCCGCACCATCGAAGACCTCACCCGCATCACGGGCATCAAGGAGGGCACCATGTCCAAGATCCGCGCCTACATCACCGTCGGCAACTAGTGCATTTTAGGTGCAACCTCCACCCCTCGGCCCACGTAAATAAGAACGGTGAAGTGTGCCGTTACGCTAATCTTGTGATAGAATGGCATGCAGAGACTCAGCGTGTTACACTTTGCCGAAAATGATTCGTATTTAGGTCAAATAACTCGCGCTTAGCGCAACAGGAGGAAATACTGTGTCTATCTTGACCAGAATTACAACCCTTATCTCCGCCAACATCAATGCAATGATTGACGCGGCAGAGGACCCCGAAAAGATGGTAAACGAATACCTGCGTCAGATGCGCGCAGAGCTCTCTGAGGCCCGCGCCGCCACCGCCATGGCCATGGCCGACGAAACCCGCCTTCGCTCCCAGTACGAGCAGAACAAATCTGCTTCCGACGAGTGGCAGCAAAAGGCCGAGCTGGCGGTCCAGCACGACGACGACGACCTCGCTCGCGAAGCGCTTGGTCGCAAGACCACAGCGCAATCACTTGCTGATACCTTCAATACACAGTGGCAAAGTCAGCACGACCAGGTGGCCGAATTGCGCGACGCCCTTGCTAAGCTCGAAGCAAAAATCAACGAGGCAGAGGCCAAGCGTGAGGTTATCATCGCCAAACAGAGGCGCGCCGCCACCCAGGACGCCATCAATACCGCTATGCAGAGTGTTCAGGGTCTCAACTCCGACGACTCCCTGCAGCGCATGGAAGACAAGGTTGACCAGCAGCTCGCCACCTCGCAGGCGCAAGCTGACCTCGCAGGGCAGGACATGGACAGTCGTTTTGCCGACCTTGAGCGCCAGTCACAGGTGGATAACGATCTTGCGGCCTTGAAGCAAAAGTACGGCAAATAGTGCCCCATCGACGGACGACGGACGACAGAGCACAGGCGACCTTCTCAGGCCGTCTGTCGTTCGTCGCCTGTCGTCGGCCATAACCCATAAATGCGCCCAAGAAACCTGGTCATCTTCGTGCTCTTCCTGCTTATCGCAGCGGGGGTCGTCGCCAGCCAACTATTTTTCCAGTGGTCGCCTGGCTCCTTAGTGAATCCCAAGCCTCCTCTCAATATCACCGTACTCTACTCCGCGGAATTGTCGTCCTGGCTCGGCCCTTCCACCGACTCCTTTAACGCCCTGAAGAAGAAGGTGGGCGACCGCGTTGTCCAGGTGACCATCGAAACGCTTGACGATGGCTCCGCCGCGCGCGAAATCGTGTCGGGCAAGCGCGCCCCTACCGTCTGGATTCCGGCCTCCACCATATGGGTCAACCTCCTCAACCAACAGTGGCGCGCTAACCACTCGTCCGATCTCCTGTTGCGCTCCGGCGAGTATGGCACCACCCCCATGGCTCTCACCCCCATGGTCTTCGTGATGTTCGCGGACAAAGCCAACGTCCTCAGCCGGCACGGAAACGTAGACTGGAAGGAAATCCAGAGCGCAATTACAGATCCGAGTGGTTGGAAAGCTCTGGGCGGCGACGAACAATGGGGCCGCGTCAAATACAGCCAGACCGACCCAGCCAATTCCAACTCAGGCCTGCTCGCAGTCACGCTGGCCACCTACTCCTATTTCAACAAGACTGGGGGCCTCACCCAGGCTGACCTCGATAATCCCGACTTCCAGAAATGGATGGACGGCCTGGCGAGTGGCCTGACCGACGACACCCCGCCAACCGCCCAACAGCAGATGGACGATGTGCTTCGCTACGGCCCCTCAAAATACGACGTAGTCAGCATCTACGAAAGCCTTGTCGCTCAGCAAATCAAAAACGCGCCAGGCAGGTTTGGCACCGACCTCAAAGTATTCTACCCTCGCGTCAATATCTGGAGCGACTACCCCTACAGCATCCTGGTCGGCGATAATAGCACAGCCGAGGAAAAAGACGCCGCCCTCCTCTTCCGCAACTACCTGTATAGCGTACCCGTTCAGGAGCAAACGCTCAAAGCAGGCTTCCGCCCATCCAACCCTGACGTGCCTCTCCTCACCAACAACGATCCGGATAACCCTTTTAATCTTTACAAGAACGCCGGTCTGGAGATCAATATCCCACGTACGACCATCGCAGACACACCTTCAGGCGATATTTTGAACCGCTTGATGACATTCCTGAAGAGATAGCAGTATGATATAGAAAGGACGAGCACCACTCGCCCCGCAGAAAGAGGACAGACTTGGAGCCAAAATTGAACGCAGGCAACGCCCCACAACCTCCCAAAAACCTTGCCCTGTACGCAACTCTGCAGTCGCTAACTCTCGTCGTGTGCTGGATCATTTTCGTCACACTGGGCACCTTCGCGCTGATGAATTACGACCTGGGTGATATCGGTTGCTGGCTGCTCCTGGCTGTGGCCTGTATGGCCGTCTACGGTCTGCGGCCAAACCTCGAGCGCGCCATCGACTCCGCCTGGCTCAGCGACGTCAAGAACCAGCAGGTGCTGACCGAGCGCGTGTCCCAGCTTCGCCCCATCAAACGCCGCATTGAAATCTTCTTCTCCGTTGGCGTGATCGTCTTGTTCCTGGCCGGAGCTATCCTCTGGGCCATTCTGATTAGTCTCAACATCATTACGTTCACCGCGTAGTGTTTCCCTTCCAAGCGGCAAATTAGACACAACCAACCCGGAGCACGCAGTTGAGCCAGACCCAACAAAAGCAGCCACCGTCACAGAGCCGGAAGTTCCGCATCATCCTCCTGAACGCGATGACGCGTCCCCTGTCAGCGGCTGTGGTAGCTATAACGCTCATCGTAGGCCTCCTGGTCAACCCCTGGTTCTTCGCGGTGGGCGGGGCCTTCTACGCATTCCTCGTTTGGAGCACGCTTCAGGACGCCGGCGAATCGAAGCAGGTCCTGAACGAAGTCCTCTATCCCGAGCGCACGCGCAAACTTGACCTTAATAAGCTGCAAGGCGGCTATCGCGACGCCCTTACGAACGCCCTGAACACCCGCAAGAAGATCGAAACCGCGGTATCCGAAACCGACGACCCCGGCATACGTAAGGCTCTTACCGACTCAACCGACAACCTGGATGAGCTCACCGGTACGATCTACGACCTCGCACTCAAGGCGCAAAATGTTGAGACATCCCTTCAGGGCTTCCAACTTGACGTGGGCGATGTCCAATCGAGCATTCTAAGCCTGCAAAACCTCGTCAAGAACACCACCGACCCCTTCTCCAAAGGCCAGTATCAGGCCACACTCGAAGGCAAGCAACAACAGCTGAAGAACTACCACGACACCACCGAAGCCCTCAACCGTTGGCACGCCCAGCTGGATAATGCTCTCTCGACCCTGGACACCATCCTGTCTCAGGTGTTGCGCATCCGCTCGTCCGAAGTGCTATCCCTGTCCTCTGCCACGGACGAGGTATCAACCAGTCTGCGCGACCAGGTGCAACAACTTAAGGCGACTTCCGACGCTCTCGATAGCGTCTACGGACTGAGTGACCCCAAATGAACGGCTCAACATCCTCTCGCGAGCACCCTGCGATCCGCTTCGTCCTACTCGTATGCTTTCTTGCGCTTACAGCTTGCGACTCGGGCCCAAAGCCTACGCCCACTTTTTCGGGCGTAATAAAAGTGGGCGTTGCCTCTCCCTACACGGGCGACACCGCAGACGGAGGCATCCAGATCTGGCAGGGCGCGCAACTGGCCGCCGACGAGATCAATGCGCAGGGCGGTCTGCTCGGCAACAAAGTTGAAATCGTGCCTGCCGACGACTCTGCAGACCCCTCTAAGGCTCAGGCCGTTGCCCGGGGCCTCGTATCGCAGGGTATCGTGGCAGTAATCGGCCACAAAGACAGCGGCGTCTCGATTCCCGCATCGGCCGTCTACCACGCCGCAGGCATAGTCGAAATCACACCAACCTCCAGCAATCCGCAGTTGACCGCTCAGGGCTTCGATACAGTCTTCCGGGTCTGTCCCATCGACAAGACACAGGGGCCGGTACTCGCCGAGTTCATGATCCAGAAGCTCGGGCTGAACAAAATCGCCGTCCTCTATGCCAACACCGCATACGGCGAGGGCCTCAACACCGAGTTCCAGGCGCGGGCAAGTGCCCTCGGTATTACGCCCGTTTTGACCCAGCAAATTAATCGCGGAGACAAAGACTTCAGCGCCGCGCTAAACGCAATCCAGCCCCTCAACCCGCAGGCCATCTTCTACGCGGGAAGCCTGCCTGAGGCCATCATCATAGTGCAGCAAATGAAAGAGCTTGGCATCAAAGCCACATTCGTCGGCGGCGACACCCTCTTCCAACCTGAATTTGCGCTTCAAGCCGGAACCGCCTCCGAGGGTGCCTACGTCTCCTCGTTCTTCCCCGACCTGTCCCAGTCAAGTGACCAGGCAGCCAAAAATTGGATTGCCTCCTACAGGGACACCTTCAAGCGCGATCCCGGCGGTAACTCCTCAGGCGGCTACGTCGCAGCAATGTCCGCGTTCCAGGCAATAAAGAACGCCAACTCAACTAACTCCGGGCAAATAAAAGCCGCGCTAAAGAAACTGGACATGTCCAGCTTCATCGGGCGCATTGCGTTTGATGCCAACGGAGATTTGCAGGATCAGCGCGCCCACCTCCACCTCTTCCAGGTGAAAGATGGGGAGTTCGTCGCCGTTCCCTAGCCCAGTCTACCAGCCGATCTGACTAGCTTTCCTTCTCCATCTCACTGGCGAGCAAGATAGCTTCGGCAACTTCGCGCATGCTCTTGCGGGTGTCCATGCTGCGCTTCTGAATGCGGCGAAACGCGTCGGCCTCTGATAGACCAAAGCGGTCCATCAGCATCCCCTTTGCGCGGTCAATAACCTTGCGCGCCTCCAGGGCCTCCTTCATGTCGCCGAGTTCCTTGTGAAGTTGCTGAAATTCGCGGAAGCGTCCCAGGGTCACTTCAATAGCCGGCCCAAGCTGAGCCTCCCGGAAGGGCTTAACGAGATACCCCACCACGCCCGCCTCTGTCGCTCTCCGCACCAGTTCAGGCTCGCTATAAGCGGTTAGCAGCAACACCGGTGCTATGCTCTCCTGCGTCAGCGCCTGGGCCGCCTCGATGCCGTCCATCTCGGGCATCCTGATATCCATTATCACCAGTTCCGGCTTGAGGTCGCGAGCCAGCGCTACGGCGTTCTTGCCATCGGCCGCCTCGCCCACCACCTGATAGTTCAGGTCGGTCAGCATTTCTCTCAAGTCCATACGAATGATCGGATCGTCGTCCGCTATCACCACTCGCGCCAATGTCTTTGCTGTTGGTCCTGTCAAATCACACACTCCTACACGTTTCGTCGAACATCTATCCAGCATCAATTATAACACGAAGCACTACCCTTTCAGCCCCCCGCCAGCGCCGTTTCTTGGCCGTCCGAAATCCACCCAAATGGGCATAACCACGCTCATACCCTAACCATTATGGTATAATTGCCTTATGCACAAACGTTCTAATTCAACGCTGGAACTGCTCAAAGAAACGACAAATACCGGGCAGGGCGTGCCACCTGGAAACGCGGCTATAACCCGCCCTGGCGTCCCTCTCGCGGCGAGAATGCGCCCGCGCTTACTCGACGAGATCGTCGGGCAGGAACATCTGCTTGCCCCTGGAAAGACCCTTCGTCGCGCCATCGAAGCCGATCGCCTCCCTTCGCTCGTTTTGTGGGGACCTCCAGGCAGCGGCAAAACCACTGTCGCGCAGGTGGTTGCCAACAGCACCAACGCCTATTTCGCGCCCGTAAGTGCCGTATCAGCAGGCGTCGCTGATCTCCGCCGCATCGTCAAGGAAGCCGCCGAAAGGCTCGGCGACAACGGTCGGCGCACAATCCTATTTATTGACGAGATCCACCGCTTCAACAAGAGCCAGCAGGACGCCATCCTTCCCTACGTCGAAGAAGGCACCGTTACCCTTATCGGCGCGACCACCGAAAACCCATCCTTCGAGGTAAACTCTGCCTTGCTCTCCCGTTCGCGTGTTGTAGTCCTCCACCCTCTGAAGGCCGAACACCTCGAACGCATTATGCAAATCGCCCTGTCTGACGAGGAGCGCGGCCTGGGTACACTCCACGCCCACCTCACCGACGACGCGCTCCAACATCTGCTGTCTGTCGCTGATGGTGATGCGCGTTCCCTGCTCAACACTCTCGAATTGGCAGCAATATCCACGCAGCCCGACGCCGATGGCACCCGAACTGTCACGGTCGATGCCGTAGAAGACGCCGCCCAGCAGCGTTGGATGCAATACGACAAAGCCGGCGACGGCCACTACGACACCATCTCCGCCCTCCACAAGTCGGTCCGCGACTCCGACCCCGACGGCTCGCTCTACTGGCTGGCCCGGATGCTTGAGGCCGGCGAGGATCCCCTCTACGTGGCCCGTCGCGTGGTTCGCATGGCGACTGAAGACATCGGCATGGCCGATCCCCACGCCCTCACGCTCTGCATGGCGGCCCAACAGGCCATCCATTTTCTAGGTATGCCCGAAGGCGAGCTTGCCCTCGCCGAGGCCGTCGTCTACCTGGCCGTCGCTCCGAAGAGCAACGCTGTCTACACCGCATACAAACTTATCAAAGATGATGTTGGCCGCACCCGCAACGAGCCGGTCCCTATGCATCTGCGTAATGCCCCCACCGGCCTCATGAAGGGGCTGGGCTACGGAAAGGGCTATAAGTACGCCCACGACTACGAAAATGCCGAAGTTGAACAGGACCACCTGCCCCAGTCTCTAACCGGCCGCCACTATTACCACCCAACCGATCGAGGGCACGAGGCACGTATCCGCCAGAAGCTTGAAGAGAGGCACGCTACAAAAGAAACGTAGCCATCGGGCTCGATCCCGTGCCCGCAGTTAGAATGTCACTTTAGATTACCAACATGGACTTTACCTGGCTCGCAATCTTCGGCGCAATCTTGCTCCTCCTGGGGCTAGGTGTGCTGGCGTATGACGCGCTCAGGCGCTCGCGCGGCAACCAGGCTTATCCCTTTCCGGACGATACCACCCATGCCCTTGATGAGACCGCCGTTCAGGCACTCCTCACGCCGCAGCCTCCTCCGGCCCGGCTGTTCCCATTTCCACACTCATTCGCACCGGCATTGCAGCGGCTTCGTGGCCAGGCAATGCAGCGCCTATTTTCCCGATCCCCTCAAGTAGTGCCGGCCTCTCGAACTTCACTCGACCTCTTCACCCGCGTCGTAACCGCGATACCACGCCGCGCCTTGCTGCTCATAATGACCGGCTCGCTCGTACTGATATTCCTCAGCGTCACCATGCTGGTCACGGGCGCTACCGGCCCCGCAAAACAGACGGAAGTCATCATCGGCATAGCCCACTTTGCAAACGCGCAAAGCACTGCTGATCCCGTGGACAAGCTCTCGAACGACATTCTCACGAGCGCGACAAGCGCGGGTCTGACGCAGGTCGTCGTGAGGCAGTCGAAGATAACGCCCCTCAACACATCGCAGGCGCAGACCGAGCGTAATCGCCTATCGGCAGACATCTTGATCTGGGGAGATTTCGGCCCAGCCGGCGCTGTCACCGCCAATGTGACCCTCGCCCCCAGCTTCTCTGCGGCCCTCCAACCCTGGCAGCTATATACCGATCCTGACCCCTCCCTTCTGCTCTTGCCGTCCGACTCTACCTTCTACCTCCTCGCTGGGCACGGCCTCGACCCACTGGTGCCTCTCTCACTGGGGCTTGTGCACTGGACAGCAGGCAACTTCGCCGCCGCATCAGATGCCGCGTGGGGAGCGCAGGCCACCCTCGACGCCAACGGCGGCACCAGCCCCACACGCTTCCCATCCATCCTCGAAGCGAACTCGCAAATAGCCCTCGGCAAATACAGCGATGCACGCAGCACGATTGACAACACTGAGACCGCCGGCGCCTTGACCCCTCTAGCCCTCGTCATCCGCTCCAATACACGCCTGCTCGTCCAGGATTTTGCCGGCGCAAGCGATGATGCCAACCGCGTAATTGACGACCGCGACTCGTCAAACCTGATCCTCTCCCGCGCATATCTCCTGCGCGGCAGAGCGCGCTACAACACAGGCGATCTCTCTGGCGCTCTCGACGACTTGAACACCACCACCAGGCTCGATCCAACTCTCTTGCGCGTCTCCCTTGACCGCGCCGAAACCTATTACCGCCAGGCACAACCCAGTCTTGCCGCCGGCCAGCTCGACACACTTATCAGGGCCGCACCAGGCGCCGTTACCGCTTACCGCCTGAGCGGCCTCGTGCACCTGATGCTGGGCCAGCCCGAAGTTGCCCTCGACCCCCTGGGCAAAGCACGTGCCCTCTACACCAACTGGATTAACGGCCAACGCAAAGATGAGGCCCAGGCCGAGAGCCTCGGTGACACCTCACGCGCCCATGCCGCCTCCGACAACATCGTGAATCTCAACAAAGGGCTGGCGGGCATCGCCCTGTATGAGGGCATGGCCTACGCCGATACCGCCCGCACCGAGCCCCACGAAAGCTTTCTCGCCGGTCTCTGGCGCGGCATACGCGGCGAGCCATCCACCTCAGAACGCGCCATCGCGAAGATGCAGGAAGCCGCGCGGCTCGACCCCCACCGTCCCGACGTCCCCCTCCAACTCGGCAGCCTCTACACATTCCTGAACCAGTACGACAATGCCGAACAGAACCTGAAACTGGCACAAAGCCTGGACCCGTCACTGCCCGAACCCTATTTGGCTCTCGCCCACCTGCAAGAAGCTATGGCAAAGCCCGCGGACGCGATTTCCACCCTGAACGACCTCATTGGTAGGCTGCCTGCACAATACCCCGCATACGACGACCTCTACAACCTGTACATCGCTACCGGCGACGAGCAATCCGCGCGTGACGCCCTGCAGCGCGCGCTCTCTGTACCCCCGCAATCCGCAGCCGATCACCTCTGGCATGGTAAGTTCCTCATTACCCTCAACCGCCCCGACGACGCCATACCTGAGCTGCAAGCCGCCGCCACCGACCCTGAAACGTGGGAGGCCCACCTTCTACTCGGCATCATCTACCTCGACAAAGGACGTGGCCCCGACGCCCTCGCCCAGTACCAGGCCGTGCTCGCGGTTCAGCCCAACAACGAAACGGCCCTCCTGAACGCGGGCAAACTGCTGGTGCTCGCTGGCAACGCCGACGATGCTCAGACACTTTTCGAGCGCCTGACCGCTGTTGTTCCCGCGAACGTCGACGCCCATATCGCCCTCCTGCAACTTCTGTTGTCCAGGGGCCAACTCGACCGGGCGGTTGCAGAAGGCGGCAAGGCTGTCGCCGCTGGGCCCGCACGTGCCGACGCCTATTTCTACCTGGGTGTCGCCTACGAAGCCAAGGAAGACTGGCCTCGTGCTTCCGCAGCCTACCAGGCAGCCGCCCAGCGCGACGCCAGGGACTTCCAATCCTTTATCAACTGGTCACGTACCCTCTATAACCAGGACCAGTACGCCGACTCGCTCTCGGTCGCAAGGCAGGCATCTGCGCTCCGCCCCGACGACCATCAGTCTTACAGGTGGCAGGCACAGTCTCAGCTAGCCCTGGGCGATACCGATGGTGCACTAACCAATCTTGCTGAGGCGCTGCGTCTGCGTGCTGACGACGCGGATGCTCTGGCCCTGACTTCTCGCGTCTATCTAGCCAAAGGCGATACTCAAACCGCGCTTCAGTATGCTCATCAATCAATACAGGCAAGCACCGCCGACACTGCGGGTATGATTGCTTTGGGCGAGGTCCAACTGGCCATGCGCGACACCGCCTCGGCCCTGCAATCATTCGGAACGGCCGTCGAAGTCGCCACTCCGCCGCGCGATGCGGCCCTTGCGCTAACCGGGCAGGGCCGCGCCTACGCTCTCGCCAACAACCGCGACAAAGCTATCCAGGCCTACACCGCCGCCACGCAGCGTGCCCCCATGCTGGCCGAACCCTACCTTTACGCAGGCAATCTCTACACAGACGCAGGACAGGCCACCGACGCGCTCAAGCAGTACCGGCAGGCGGTCTCCCTACGCCCCAACTGGCCCCTTGCGCTATACTATCTTGGTATGACCTATCTCCAGAACCGCGACCTGACCAACGCCCAGGGCGCTTTCGACAAAGCCGTCAAATACTCTCCCTCCATGTACGAGGCTTGGTTCGGCCTTGGCCTTGCCCAGCGCGACAGCGGCCAGCCCCAGCCCGCCATTCAATCCCTGCAAAAGGCAACGGGCCTACACCCTGCCTATCCCGAAGCCTGGCTCTATCTCGGCCTGACGCTCGAAGAAACAGGCGACCGCGCAGGAGCAGCCACTGCCTTCACCCAGGCGAACGACACCGCCACCACCGACGCCCTACGTCAGCAAGCCACCGAAGGATTGGCGCGCGTCAAGTGATTCGCGCCCGCGGAATAGTACCTTGGCTCTACTGACGCATCACGACGACGCTCCTGCCGCCATGGCCGCTCCGGACACTCGCTTGCGCGAGACCATCCTGAACGCTGCTGCCGTTTCATTAGCATGTCTGGTCTTTCTAGCTATTGCGCTTTACCAGCTTACGTTGCCCGGCCTCTACGCCGACGAAGCCTTCGACGTGATCCCTGCCATGCAAATCGTGCTCGGCCATTCCGTCGAGCTACAGCGCAACGTTGGCCTGCACCTCTTCGGCCTCAGCCTGCCGCTCATGTCCAGTAGCGACTATCAGGGCGTCACAAGCACTTATCTTGTGCTCCCCTTCTTCGCTATGTTTGGCATTAATGTCGTTTCCCTTCGTCTGATGACAGTCAGCGTAGGAGTGCTTGGCATAATCCTCACCTTCTTCCTTGCCCGCAGGTGGTTCGGCTCGAACGTTGCCCGCCTCAGTGTACTGATGCTCGCCACGTCACCTGCCTGGGTGTTCTGGAGCAGGCTGGGCGTCTACGTCGTTTCCCAGGTCATGCCCATTGCCGCCGGCTCACTCATAGCCTTCACTGCTTGGGTGCGCCGTCGCCCCTTCGCCAGCCGCAATGCCCCCCTGTACCTTGGCATGTTCCTGCTCGGCCTCGGCCTCACGACCAAGATTCTGTTCATCTGGTTCATCGCCGCCATGCCTCTACTGGTAGTAATTCTTTATGGCCGCAGCCTGTGGGAATCGCGCCGCGACTGGCTCCGCGAGCGCGGTCATTGGCTACAGCTTGCCTTCATGTCTGCTCTCTCCTTCTGCGCTGGAGCCTCCCCCTTTATCCTCTACAATATTCTGTCCGGCGGCACA
This sequence comes from Chloroflexia bacterium, assembly GCA_038203825.1. GTDB lineage: Bacteria > Chloroflexota > Chloroflexia > QHBQ01 > JADMIH01 > JADMIH01. The sequence goes on from JBBRDO010000002.1 coordinate 43,495, forward strand.
TTCGACCTCATCCGTTCCACGCTCTCGGCTCCCGGCACCTCCAACGGCATCGATAACTCCGCACTCCTGCGCAACCTCTGGACCCGCGTTGACAACTTCCGCGAATTGCTCGACGGCGGCTATTTCTGGTTCCAGGCCGTGCCCGGCACGAGCCACGCCAACCCGCTCACCCCCTCCCTCTTTGTCATCTCCGCTGCCGGCCTGCTGGTAATGATTCTGCTAAGCCGCGCTCGTACCACCCCCTTCGGGTTCCGCTTAGCAGGTATTCGCTTAGTCGCTGCCATTACGCTCGCATTGTCCCTAGTGCTCTGCCTGTTCCTGGCAACCGGCATTCTTACCGGCAAAGAGACATCCATCCTTGTGCTGCTGGCAATTGCATTAGCTCTGGTCGGAGTCGTCATCTACTTAGCGTCCGTACTTCAAGAGCCTGAAAGCTGGACCTCGAGCGCGGCTGGCCTGCTCGTGCTCATGCTTGTATCAGGTACCGTCTGGTGGGTGCTCGCCGCAGGCAGGCCCCCCGGGCGCGCACCTGATGCGCTACTCGGGCTTTGGCCCATCGACGCGGCTGGCGCGATCGCGTGGATAGCTGGCGGGGGCTTGTTGCTACTTCTCGGTTGGGACAGGCACCCAGCTACTGGCCAGCGAGCCGTCACCGCCGTCCTAGCCCTGATCGGACTGGTCGTAGGCCAAAGCGTGCTGACCGTGTCCGGGCTGTGGAGCACGCACCTGATAGTGCTTTTCCCGTTGCCCCAGATGGTGATCGCCACTTTCGCGGCGTCACTGGCCACGCTCGCGTATGCACGGCTCCGCAACCTCCAGCTCTCGTGGGCAAGGGCCGCAGCATACGCGCTGCCCCTGCTTCTTACAGTCGGTTCGATCCTCTTCTTCGACCTGCGCACCTCCCTCCATTACCAGCGCGATCTCGGCGTTACGGGTGGCAGTTCCACCTTCTCCGACTCGATATATTCCCTCGCGACATATCTGGACACACGCCAACCTCCCACTAAGGTCGTCAGCCTCGACTGGGGAATCAAGCGCCCAATCCAGTTCCTTACTCTGGAGCGCGTTAACCCACTTGACGCCTACGGGTACGAAGCAGTCCCAAGTCAGGCCACTATTGACAGCATAACTGCATTGGTGCAAGAATCGGGTGATCTCTACCTGTTCCACGACGCGCAGGCTGGTGTAGCTTACCCGCGCTTCGATCTCTTCCAGCAGAAAGCGCAGGAGATAGGAAAACGGCCCGTTCTTGACCGCATATTCTACTCGCGCAATGGCCTGCCTGTGTACCGGGTCTATTCGCTAGCCCCCTGACGGGTTAAGCTCGAAGGGACAATCCCCTTCATGGATTGTCCCTTCCTAACACTATCGCCTGGCGCAGCGCGTTATTTTACAGTGCCAAGCATTGTCCAACCCGGTGCGAGCGCGTTAGGACCATCATAGGTTTTAAGCGTACTGAGCTTGTATGAAGAGTCAAACGCCAAGGTCATTGCTGCGCCGGTATCGAGCCTGTAGGCAACAAGACGTGGTTGTGCTCCCAGGTAACGTCCACCCGGCGATAGAAGCGCGAAGCCGGTCCAGCCTAGTCCGAACTCCGTGGGTGATCCATCGGCAAGAGTGCCGTCTGACTTCACCTCGCGGACATCGTACTGCCCGGTAAGGGGGTTATAGAAGAAGATGTGGGTGTCGTCGACGTAGCCAATAGCTTTCCAGTGTCGGTCGGCTCCCACCCTCACTCTGGTGGTAACGGGTACCATATTGACTACAGCGCCGTTGCTGTCCAGGTTAATTGTCATGTAGTGTATGAACTCGTCTATCTGCGGGCTGTCCAGATAGAAAAAGACCTGGCCCGCAAAGTTGCCGATTACGTCGGCATAGTGTACATTTAGCGTCTTCGTTGACAGGGGTTGATAACTACCATCAGCCTCGATTTTGCCCGGGTCCAAGATAGTGGTCGCATTATCGAACAAGACGATTAGACCACCGGCGGTAGTGACATGAGTGTGGCCCGCTCTGAAGCCATAAGAGAACAGGTGAGCATAAGAGCCGTCGGGTTCGAGCTTGGCGGTCTCAGCCCCACCGGACTGTTTGTAGAACAGGAGGTATCCGCCGTTGGACGACGTGAAATGCGTCCAGTTCTGGGAGCCAAGGTCGAAGGAGGGCTGGTTGAAGATCGTGCCTTCCTGGTCGACCAACGCCGGCTGCCCTGTGCCGCCGCCATTGAGGAACAGAACCTGCCCGGTCGGACCGACAGGCTGAGGTGATGGGGTTGCTGTTGGTTCAACTGGCTGCGAAGTTGGTGTCGCGCCCGTTACCACCGTTGGCGGCGGCGTAGTCCCGTGCTTCTTGTTGTAGTAGAAGACGCCGAGAAGCGACAGCAGTACTTCGTTTGGCGTGCCCGCAAATTCGGCATGATACTCGAAGACGGCACGCTCGAAATATTGGACTGTGTACGTCTTACCGTCGGTCGCACTTACCTCTGAGAACTCGTTAGAGATGGGAAATCCTTGTTGTGCAAGCCCGCCGTGCGCTTCCCAATAAGTGCGGAAAGCCCCTCCTAAAGTCTTGCCTGTCTCGGTAAACTGGCGGGGATTGACTGTGCTGGCCTGTTGGTTAGGCGCGTTGCCACCGTACTTGTCGTTGTAGTAGAAAACGCCCAACAGGGAGAGCAGTACCTCACTGGGGGTGCCGGCGAACTCCGGGTGCTTTTCAAAGACGGCACGTTGGAAGTACTGCATGGTATAGGTCTTACCGTCGGTGTCGCTCACCTCCTGTAACTCATCGCTGATAGGATAGCCTTGCTGGGCCAATCCCCCATGGGCATTCCAATAGGCGAGGAACAAGCCGTTTACAGTATGCCCAGTCTCAGGGAAGAACTGCGAATCGTCAGCTTTTGCCGTTCCACCTGCCATCGGGAGCATGGCAAATAGCAACGCGATAATCGCTACCAAAAGGGGTGTCTTGTGCTTCGCCAAGTTTCTGCTCTGCTTTCCCGCTTTAACGGATTGGGCCTGGATCGGGACCCAGGCTGGACGGGGAACACACAGGAAGAAAGAATAAATAGGCCCTAATTCTAGCATAAATGCGCCCAAGAATCAATCAAGAATGAGGTTGACTCTTGGGCAACGGCGCATAATTTACTCCTTATGGCCTATTGACTACCAGGCATGGATGTGCTAATCTTACTTAACAGTCGGCATGTATAATTGTGCATGCCCCATATTTTATTAACCCTAACCAAGGAGAAAAGACATCGCTAGAGATTTTCGTGTAAATGGCAGAATCAGGGCGAGGGAAGTACGCCTTATTGGTGAAGGCGGCGAAAATACCCTCATGTTTACTCGCGATGCGATTGCCCTGGCGCAGCAACGCGGCTTGGACCTCGTAGAGGTCGCCCCCAACGAAGTTCCGCCCGTCTGCAAGTTGATGGACTACGGTAAGTTCAAATACGACCAGACAAAGAAAGAGCGCGACGCACGCAAGACCCAGAAACAGGTCATCCTCAAAGAAGTGCGCCTCAGCCCCAAGATTGACGAACACGACATTGACTATCGTACCAAGATGGTACGCCGCTTTCTCGAAGAAGGCAACAAGGTCAAGCTTACCGTCAAGTTCAAGGGACGCGAATTGGCCCACACCAATCTGGGACGCGACGTATTAGAGCAAGTACGCCTCACATTGGGCGACAATGTAGTCATAGAAGCGCCTCCCAAGATGGAAGGTAAGAGCATGACTATGATTCTGGCGCCCCGCCCCGGTAAGGGTGCTCCCCGTCCCGTTCGACCCCCGTCAGCCGATGGCGCAAGCCCTTCACCTCGACCCGCTTCGGCTACCCCTGCTGCGGTTGCCCCTCCGGTTGACGATTCAGTCCCTGTTGCCGAAACCGTAGCCGCCGCTCCCGCAGCACCCGAAGAAGAGCAGGCCCCGGTTGCCGTACCCGCAGGCGTTACCACGGCCAGGTAACCTCTAACCGAAACTTCGATTTTGAATTTGAAGATGATATGGCCCACGCATAACAGCGTGGGCCATATCACTTAACCTCTTCCGCGTGTCAACTAACAACCACGCTGACCAGACGCCCTGGCACGTAGCGCGCCTGGCGTACCTCTTTCCCCGCCACGATAGCCGCCACCTTCTCGCTAGCCAATGCCGCAGCGATCGCTTCCTCTTCAGTCGCCTCGGCGTCCAGGATAATGCGTTCGCGCACTTTCCCGTTCACCTGTACCGCTACTTCGACCCTCTCCGAGGCGGCCAGTTCAGCGTTGAATGCCGGCCAGGGCTGAGAATGAATGTGGCCTTCGCCTCCCGCCTGCTCCCACAACTCGGCCGTTATGTGCGGTGTCATCGGAGCCAGCAGCAGCAGTAGCGAGGTTGCGGCTTCCGAGTAGGCATAAGTCTTCGGCCCATGTGCGTCACGGTACGCTTGCATTGCGTTCGCCAGCTCCATAATCGCGCTCACAGCCGTGTTGAAGTGGAACCGGTCGATGTCGTCCGTCACCTTCTTTATCGTCATATGCACGCGCCTCAGCAGCTCGCGGTCTGATGTCGAATAATCGTTGATCGCCCTGTCCTGGCCCGATCCACCGACCGAAACGTCGCCTTCGAACAAACGCCACACTCGGTTCAGGAACCGGTGCATTCCCTCCGCTCCCCTGTCGTTCCATTCGGCGTCCTCGTCAGGTGGCCCGATGAACAGGATGAACAACCTGCCCGTGTCCGCGCCTTGTGAATCCACCATGGTGTCAACCGGCACGACGTTGCCCTTGCTCTTCGACATTTTCGCGCCGTCCTTCGTAATCATACCCTGCGTAAACAGGCGGTTGAAGGGCTCCTGCACGTTCACCATCCCATCATCGGCCAACATTTTCGTGAAGAATCGCGCATACATCAGGTGCAAGATAGCGTGCTCCACCCCGCCCGTATACTGGTCGACTCCCATCCAGTAGTTGGCCCTGTCCGGGTCGAATGGCGTCAGGTTGTTATGCGGATCGCAGAAGCGCAGGAAATACCACGACGAGTCGACGAAAGTGTCCATAGTGTCGGTCTCGCGCTTTGCCGGTCCACCGCAATTCGGGCAAATAACGTTTACAAACGACGCAACGCGAGCCAAGGGCGACTCTCCACCCAGCCTGAACTCGACATCCAGGGGCAGAATCACGGGCAGGTCGCCCTCAGGCACAGGTTGTTCGCCGCATTCCGGGCAGTAAATGATCGGTATTGGCGCGCCCCAGTAGCGCTGTCGCGAGATCAGCCAGTCGCGCAGGCGGAAGTTGACGGTCCCCTTGCCCTTGCCCTGCTCCTCCAGCATCTTGATCATGGCCGCTTTGCTCTCAGCGGTCGGCTTGCCGTTCAACGGTCCCGAGTTGATCATGTGCCCCACACCCGTATACAGCGGCACCGTGGCCGCGGCCTTCAACACCGGCGCCACGCTTGGGTCCCCGCTCTCCACCGGAGCAACGCCCTTCTCCGGCTCAACCACCGCTACAATCGGCAGGTCGTACTTCAAGGCGAAGTCATAGTCTCGCTCGTCCCCGCCGGGCACGGCCATGATCGCCCCGGTGCCGTACGTTACCAATACGTAGTCCGCTATCCACACAGGTATGTTCTCGCCCGTGATCGGATTCCGGGCATAAGCGCCGGTCCAAACGCCCGTCTTGTCTTTGTCCGCAGTCATCCGCTCGATCTCGGTCTGGCGCCTTGCCTGTGCCACATAGCTCTCGACCGCTTCCCTCTGTGCATCTGTCGTTATCTGCTCGACCAGCGGATGTTCGGGGGCCAGCACCATGAACGTGGCCCCGTATATCGTATCGGGGCGCGTCGTATAAACGGTGATCTCCCCCTCGTGCCCTACCAGCGGGAAGTCAACCTTGGCGCCATATGAGCGCCCGATCCAGTTCCTCTGCATGGTCTTGACGCGCTCCGGCCACTCCGGCAGCAAATCCAAATCATCGATCAGCCGGTCAGCATAGTCCGTTATCCGGAAGAACCACTGGGTCAGGTCCTTCTTTATGACCTCCGTTCCGCAACGCTCGCAGCGCCCGTTGACCACCTGCTCGTTCGCCAGCACCGTCTGGTCAAAAGGACACCAGTTGGCAGCTGCTTTCTTCCGGTAGGCCAGCCCCTTCCTGTACATCAGCAGGAACATCCACTGAGTCCACCGGTAGTAGTCCGGCAGGCAAGACGCCACTTCGCGGTCCCAATCGTAGACAATGCCCATCTTGGCAAACTGGTCTTTCATGTCAACGATGTTCTGCAGAGTCCTTATTGCTGGGTGCTTGCCATCTTTGATCGCTGCGTTCTCTGCCGGCAGGCCAAAGGCGTCCCAGCCCATCGGATTCATGACGTTGTAGCCGCGCATCGTCTTATATCTCGCGGTCAGGTCGCCTATGGTGTAATTGCGCATGTGCCCCATATGCAGGTCGCCCGAAGGGTACGGAAACATGACCAGCGCATAGAATTTGGGCTTGCTGTCGTCCCGCTTTGCGTAATATGTTTTGTTCTCATGCCAGAACTGCTGCCATTTCGGCTCAATGTTCTGCGGAACATATCTCTGGTCTTTGTCCATAGCCCCTCCCTCGTTCTGTCGTCAGTCGTCGGTCGTCCGTCGTCGCGGAGCATTAAAAAACGCCCATCGTCCACACAGGGACGAAAGGCTCTTGGCTTCCGCGTTACCACCCCGATTGGTTCGCAACGCGTCGCGTCACGTACCCACTCGATTGCGCTTTATCGGGCGCTCCCGGCCGTGCTAATCCTCGCTTTTTACACCCGGCCACTTTCACGAGGTTTCACTAGGCGGCTCCCCGGCGAGTTCGGCGCTTGCTACACGCATTACTTTGCGTGCAGGTGTCCTGTACAGGGCTTGCACCATCCCCTGTTCGCTGTATATAGACGGGCCTACTACTCCGGTTCAATGCCACTATTCACTATTCAGTTTGCTAAGCACGATTATATCTCACGTCGCCGCGCATGTCAATCAGTCTTACGAAGTAGTATAATCAGGAGTATGGCAGACGGGCAAGACAGCACTGATTTGTTGGCCCGCTAGTGAATGCGCGGGCCGATTCGGTCCAGGAGGAGAAACCGTGCCGAGGCCAATCCTAACTATTGATGCCGTCAGAATTAGACGCACTCCCCTCTACGACAAGCAGCAAGTGGTGGGTTTTACCACGGACATTCCTATCGAGGTGCGCGGAACACTCTATTTCCAAAACGGTAGCACCATGAAACTCCTTCAGTCCCTGAATGACGAGGAGCAGCACCAGTTGGAAGACCTGCTCACTCGTGCTTCCTCACGCATCCTCTCCCTTATGACAGTCGCTCTGAGCAGTGAGGAATCGCAAGATTCCCAGTCCCTGCTTGATGACTGATCCGGCGCCGGCTGCACCGTGCCCGACATACAATCCACAACCCTTACCCCGCCCTACATGCTCAAACGCAATCTTTCAACCAAACATACAGGAGGCTCAAATGCACGAACGCACGGACGAAGCCTATGAGTTGGACGAGAAACTGACCGTGCTCGGCCCTACAGTGCGCCCCGGTGATGTGGCTCCCGTCTTCGCACTCGACAGTTTTGACGGCAATACAATGTCCACTGTCGGCCTTGCAGACACCGCCGGCCATGTGCGCTTGCTGAACGTGATAAATTCGCTCGACACGCCGGTCTGCAATATTGAGACACGCAAGTGGGACAGGCTGCGCTCTGACCTACCTCCCGACACCATCATCTACACCATCAGCATGGACCTCCCCTACGCCCAGGCACGCTGGCAGACGGCAGAAGCCGTATCGCACGCCGCCCTATCAGCTCACAAGAATGAGCAATTCGCCACCGATTATGGCGTTCTCCTCAAAGAATGGCGACTGCTGCAGCGTGCCGTATTCGTCATTGACCCCCAGGGCATCATAACCTACGCGGAATATGTGCCCGACCAGATGAAGGAACCGAACTACAATGCGGCAGTAGAAGCTGTACGCCATGCCACCAAAGCCTAACAGTATGGAACATATCGACTATTCAAAACTTCAGGACGAACTCCGTCGCGCATATGAACAGTTGGAGTATGCGCACCTATGGCTCGTTGCCTCCGACTGGACCGACGAGACCAACATTGACGACAAGCTATCCACAGCGCAGGTCAGGGCGCGAGCCTACCTCGAGATCGTCGATCGCCTGGCATGGATGATGCGCCGCACCTGAGAGAATCGGCTGTCGGTCCAAAAGCCAACCGCTGGAACTTGCATAGTTCCCCAGGCAGGCGCGCTCGTCCAAATCGAAAGTAGTCCGTGGCCAGACGGTGGCGAAACGGCATACTCCCCGTACGCAAATCGACCCGCCAACCGTCAATCGCGTACTCGAAACGAGCCACGATGGGTGGTTGGTGTATTCACTGTGCATATCTTGCAACCATCTCATTGTTGGCGATACAATGATGACCAAAACTTCTACGCGAGGCAGCAGGGGGGTGATTGCACGGCCGGAGTGAAGCGCTTCGGCCCACGTCTCGGTCAAAAACATACATGCGTCAAGCCGTCCTATATGGGACGGCCATTAGTGACCACCGGCGCAGTCACGATCAGGCAAGCCCGGACCCGGCCCAGCCTGTTGTATAGCCTGACTTATCGAGGAGAGGAGGAGGATTAATGGCAACCGATACGACAACAATAGAGCCCGCGTCGAGCCCGACGCCTGCCAGGCCGGATCTGGAAGGCCTGATGATCGGGGCGGATGATACCGGCAATACAGATGAAACAGAGCTCAGGAGAGCCGGTGGGGGAGGCGGACCTGGAGACTATTTTGGCCTGAAGCGCTGGAAGGTAACTTTACGAAGTGAGATCTTGGCCGGCATCTCAACGTTCCTGGTTATGTCATACATAGCCTTCGTGAACCCCAGCATCCTTACTCAGGTCACTGACAAGGCCGGGCTGAAGCTCAACTTCGGCGAAGTGCTTTCCGCTACTTGCTGGGTGGCTGCGGCCCTCTGTATTATCATGGGCGTATATGCTCGTCGGCCTTTCGCGATGGCTGCAGGCATGGGCCTCAACGCTTTCGTCGCGTTCTCCCTCGTAGCCGCCGGTGGTCTCCTCTGGGGACAGGCATTCGGGTTGGTCGTGCTGGAAGGCATCATCATCACCCTGCTGGTGCTCACCAAGTTCCGTGAAGCAGTCATGGAAGCTGTACCACAGGCTCTCACCAGGGCCATCGCAGCAGGTATCGGCCTCTTCCTGCTATTTATCGGCCTCAACGAGGGAGGCATCGTGGGAGGCAATCCCACCTATGCCGTCGACCCGACCGTTCCCCCGGTTCAGCTTGGTAACTTCTTCACCTGGACCATAATTGTCACCCTGGTCGGTCTCTTCACGTCGCTCATCTTATACAAGATAGGCAATCGTGGTGCCCTCCTCATTGGTATCATAGCCGCCACTATCGTCGCTATCATACTCAACGCTCTTTACAACATCTACGACCCCAAGCTGGGCTGGGCCGTCCTTCCAAGCTCCGTCGTTTCCGCTCCTGCCGTGCCGCGTTTCTTCGGACTCGATCTGGGTTCGTTCTCGGCCTCGCCACTCTCAGCGGCCCTCAACACCTTCTCCCTCATGCTGTCCGACTTCTTCGATACGCTTGGCACCTTTATGGGCCTTGCACTGCTAGCAGGATTCCTGACTCCCAAAGGCAAGCTCCCCGACCCCGGCAAACCCTTGCTTGTTGATAGCATCGGCCCGATTCTGGGCGGAGCCTTCGGTTCCTCGTCCGCTACCACGTACATCGAGTCCGGCGCGGGCATCTCTGCCGGCGGTCGCACAGGCATCACCGCCATTACCGTAGGTGTCCTCTTTGCTTTGGTGCCTTTCTTCACGCCCCTCGTCGCCATTGTGCCACAGCAAGCCACCGCCGCCGCCCTGATCGTGGTGGGCATAGTCATGTTCTCAGCGCTGAAGGACATGGAGTGGGACTTCGGCACTCTGGCCCCGGTAGTTCTTACGGTCGTTCTTATGCCCCTCACCTACTCCATTACGAACGGTATAGGCGCAGGATTCATAACCTACTGCTTGCTCGCCCTAGTCTCAGAGAGGCGGAATAAGATCCACCCCCTCATGTGGGCCTGTGCCGCTGCTTTCGTGATCTACTTCGCTCAGGGCACTATAAGAGCCATACTTGGTGTCGGCTAGCCCAAGTTCTGACGCCTTGTAACAACATGCAAGAAACCTCTACAGTAAGGACAGAGGTTTCTTGCTACCTGTTCCGTGAGCGGCGTCTGGACCTACGGCCCGACCTCGATATTCGCAATATTGAATGAGCCGGGTATAATCAGTTCTTCAAAGCTAGGGAAGTCACGCATTCCGCTCACATTCGGCTTGATCAGGCTAATTGTAATTGTGTAGTCCATGGGGATTATCGAAGCTTGCTTAAGCAAAATGTCGTGCGCCTGCAAATACAGGTCCATGCGCTTACTATTATCCGGTTCGACATCGGCTGCGTTGGTTAGCCTGTCGAAATCGTCATCTCTCCAGCCCGTCTTTTGCGTCCCATACGCTGAGTTGAACCCCACCGTCAGCCACGCGTGTGGGTCTGCATAAGGCGCACACAATTCGCTGAAGTAGATCCCCGGCACCGTGGACGGGTCACTCAACATGGTGTAATATGTGCTGGCATCAACGGCTTTGAGATTCACATCAATGCCAAGGTTGTTCTTGAGTTGTAGCTGCAGCCACTCCATACGCGGTGCCAGGTCTGGTGGAAACGGGATCGTCACCGTCGGGAAGGCTTGCCCGTCACCGTAACCTGCGCTTTCAAGATCCTTCCTGGCCGCGGCCGGGTCAAACGACAGCTTGTTGACATCTGATGAATATCCCGGTTCCTCCGGTGGAATCAGGCTCGATGTTTGCTCGTTCTGGCCGATCAAGATCGTCTTGTCCCAATTCTCACGGTCCAGCGCCTGGGCAAAGGCCAACCTTACCCGTAAGTCATTAAATGGTGCTTGTGTGGTATGGAACGCGAAGTAACTGGTGCAATTCCCGATATTTCCCGTCGCTTCCGCCTCGAGTTGAGGATCCTTCGACACCGTATCGTAGAGCTCAGGCGGTACTATGAAAGCGTCCAACTCCCCCACCCTGTAAGCCTGGAGAGCCGTCGAAGAGTCATTAATATAGCTGACTATTATTTCGTTGGTTTTCGGGTTGCCCGACCTGTAATTGTAATTAGCGCCGAGCGAAATGCCCTGATCGTTAAACTGCTTCAGGATAAACGGGCCGTTGCCCACATAATATAAGCCATCAGCATTGGTGTCCCAGTTCACGCCGCCCTTCTCCACCAGGTCCTGCCGAACCGGATCGCCTATCCACAGCGTCAAAACATACGGGAAATAAGCCGCAGGAGCATGCAGCGTGAAGACTATCGTCTTGTCGTCCAGCGCTTTCACGCCCAGCTTGTTCATCATTTCCGTAATCTTCGCCGTGTCCGAATCAGACGTGGAGTCCAATTCATATGCGCCCTCGATATCGTATGCAAGCCAGCCGTATGACTTGCCGTGGACTCTCGGATCGAGCAGTCGTTTCCAGGCGTACTCAAAGTTGCGTGCCGTTAGCGGTGTGCCGTCCGAATACGCGAGGTTATCTCTCAGCTTCAGCGTATACCTGAGCCCATCCGACGACACCTCCCACGATTCGGCAGCGGCGGGAACGGGCTGAAGCTTGTCGTTTACCGTGAGCAGACCTTCGTAAACGAGCGAGGCAAGGCCGATCTCCTCACCTGTTGCTCGCTGCGGATCCAGTTCGCCGGGCATGTTGGTCATTCTCACACGCAGTATGCCCTGGGCGCCGCTCCCTGTCACCGCTGCGCCCCCAGTTGCCGTGCCCTCCGGCGTCTCCTTCCCTGGGACAGTGGCCGTATCGACTACCTGAGCTACTTCCGAGGGTGTCACCTCCCCCTTGCTCGAGATCTCTGTGGCAGTGGCTATTACCGCCACCCTGCCCGGCGTCGGTGTGCTCGCAAGCACGGCGTTTGGCCCTCCCGGCTTAATAAGAAACACCAGAGCTAGCAGCGCGACCGCAACAAGCCCAATCCCCCCACCTATGGCTGCCAGCCGTTTACCCCCACCCGTAGCCATGGCCTTATCAACTGCGATAGGCGCGGGCGAAGCGCTGATCCGTCTCGAAGCATCAACTGTCTTCTCCGCAGCACTAACCAACAGAGCATCGACCTCGCCCTTGCTCGGTACGACATCTCTCACTTGAGATATTGTCGTCTTGGCTGCCGACAGTGCGCTCCTGGACGCCGTAGCGTCTTCCACATCGCGCAGCCGGGCTTCTTCTTTCGCCCTAAGAGCACTACGCAGTATTTCTGCTGCACCAACGTGCTCATCGTCCACGAGCAACGCCGAGCGCGCCTTTTCAATGGCAGTCTGCCAATCTCCTTTACGGCTCGCATCCTGGGCCTCAAGGAATAGAGCATTAGCAGGTGAGAGTGTCGGCGCAGCTTCTGCTTGCCCCGCCTTGGTGCTTTCAATCTGCGGCTCCGGACCGGCCCGGGGCGTAGAGACAGGCTTAACAACGTCAATGGGCGGTATCGAGACCGCAGGCGTCGCAGGAGCCACGGTGCTGGAAGCAGACGTAGAGGGAGGCGGCGCAGCCACTACGGGAGCCGGCAGCGACGAGATGTCAAACAGGTGCCCGTCCGCTGCCCTCGTATAAAGTACGGGCGTTGCCCACTCAAGAGCGTGGTTCTCTGTAAAGATCGCCATGCGCGCTTCGAAGAGAGCGTTCTCGACCGGGTGCCCGCCCGCCACGGCCGCGTAAAAGGCCTGGCTGAACGTCTTTGCTGCGCCGTCCGTGATCTCGAATTGCATCGCCACCACAGCGGGGATCCCCTGCTGCACCAGGCTCTGAGCCGTCCCAGAGAATGGGTCCGTGCGGTCGGCGCGCGCCCCCTCGCAAGCATTGAGTATGACAAGCGCAAGCGTGCGGTAATTATGCACCAGCCAGCCGAGTTGCTGCCCGCTCACCAAACGGCCCCGCCCGCTTTCGTCCTTCAGTACCACTACCCCTTCTTGCGTCTGGCGATCGAACGCGCCATGCCCTATGAAGTGCAGTATATGGTAAGGCCCCGACTGCAGCTTCTTGCGCAACACCGGCAGCGTGGCATCGTCCAGCAAGTCAATCTGCACCAGCCCACGCTCTTCCAGCGGGCCGAGAGCTTCCTTTATCTGCGCCCACTCCTGCTCCACGTCAAGCTTCGGGTAGTCTCCCGGGTTCGAGATCATGACAAGCACCCGCAATGGCAACGTCACCGCGACAGGGCGTGTGCGTTCAGGCATGTCAAGATACCGCACAATCGCAAGCTCGTCATCCAGGGCAAGAAAGCGATTGAGCGAAGTGCTGAAAAGGTACTCCCACGGCAAGTCAGCAAGCTCAGGCGTGTCCGTAAAGCGCAGACGCATCCGCAGCCGCGTTTCCCGCTGAGCTGAGGCGCTTAGACTGCTGCGCCAGCACCCCTGTACATCGCCGTTGAAGACCGCCTGAAATAGATTACCCCCGAACCTCTTGGCGGCCGCCACGTCCGGCGCATCTATGCGTCGCACGCCGCGCATACCCGGTCGCGTAGTGAGGATGAAGTTCTGCAGCTCAATATCCGAAAAAGGCAACACGAATGTGGCCGAAGCCTGCCCCTCGGTCGAATCCGCACGAACACGATAGGCATCGCCCTCGCGCTGGAAGAATAGGTCGAAATTCTGGTAAATAGGATCGGGCATAGGCATGCCTCACACAAGAAATGCGCCCTTATGAACCCTCGGCGTCCTCGCGGACAATCTCCGAATCGGGTGCTGTGACAGAGGCCCGCAGCGCACGCAGCTCACCACGATTCCAGGTAAGTCTCAATGTGAACTGTGCCTCGGCAGAAGTCGAAGCCAGAAAAGCTCCGATATCAGCACTGAGCTTTATCCCGAATTCGAGATCGATCACATCAGGTGGTTCAGCAAGTTCACGCATGCGGATGATTATGCTTTCGGCGGCGGGCCTGATGTTGTCGATTGCCTGCTCGTACGTTACGCGTGCCCGTTCAATAACGTTCGTAGAGGGCATGCCTCGAAGCGTAGAGCTCGACCCACCAACATCATCCACCTCGACCAGCAGCATCTCACCATTTTCCATCGGGAACTCGATGACCCGCTTCATAAGATCCTCCGGATGGGTAAGACTTGTGCAAGCCAATATAGCGTCCAACGTCGTGCAGGGAGTTCAAGACGAGGATAGATTAGCTCATTATGACTATACAGGCTCCCAATCGCCGAGTCAAGGGTTAATTTTCCAACTTGCCTCACAACATTCCCCGTGCCCATGACCATCTCAATCCTGACCGTGTGCCTCCGGTCACGGACCACGGATAGTATAATAAGCTGCCAACTGATATACTGGCTCCATTCGGGCTTCGGCATCCTCTTACCGTCCGGAAACCCGGCCCGGTATATAGACATATCACCGCCCAAAAGGCCAGTTCCAAAGCGTTCACACTCAATCAGGAATTTCCCGGCAGGCCGTCAGCCGGTGCGCTTACGATGAGAGTTAGATTAGCAGCATGAACCAGATAGATCTCGACCGGAAGATTTCTTTGCTGAAGGCACATGAGACGGAGTGGGCCCGGTTGCCGCTAAGCGAAAAGAAGGCTCTTCTGCACGACCTCCGCCGGAAGACCTACGCAATCGCCGAGCCCTGGGTGAAAGCAGCCGTCAAGGCCAAGGGCCTCGAGGACCAGCCCGACCGTGCCGTCGAGGAATGGCTAGGAGGCCCGTGGGCCGTTCTACTCCTCGTCAACGAGCTCATCAAAACGCTGGACTATCTTGACAAAGGTCAAACTCGGCCTCTAAAGAAGGTCCGTACCCGGCCCAGCGGACAGGTTGTAGTTGACGTTTTCCCACTTTCCGCCACGGACCGTATACTCTTCAATGGCATGCGCGGCGAAATCTGGTTCGAGCCCGGTGTGACACCTGCCGATCTGGCCGAAACGATGGCCGCCTCTTATAAACAAGTCGCCTCTGCAGACAAAGTTGCCCTGGTGCTGGCTGCAGGCAATGTGGCCTGTATCGCCGTTCTTGACGTGCTACATAAGCTTTACACCGAGGGGCAAGTCTGCCTCGTCAAGATGAACCCGATCAACGATTACCTCGGGGTCTTCTTCGAAGACATCTTCTCGTCATTCTGCGAGGCCGGTTACGTTCAGTTTGCTTATGGTGGGGCAAACGTCGGCGCTTACCTGAGCGCCCACCCCGACATTGACGAAATCCATATGACAGGCAGCGCCCGCACCTACGATGCAATCGTATACGGTACAGGCCCCGACGCTGAAGAGCGCAAGCGCAACGACCAACCGGTGAACACCAAGCGCATCACCAGTGAACTCGACTGTGTCACTCCGACGATTGTCGTTCCCGGCCCCTGGAGCGAGGCTGAATTGCGGTACCATGCCGAACACATTGCCTCGCAGAAACTCACTAACGCCGGCTTCAACTGTGTCTCTGCACAAGTTTTGATCATGAGCGCGGAGTGGGACCAGGCGCCTGCATTACTTGACGCGATCCGAACGGTCCTCCGCGAAGTCCCACAACGGCCTTCATACTATCCCGGAACCGCCGATCGTCACCAACTAGTCCTGGACACTCATGCCGGCACCGAAGTGCTCGATAAGGTTGATCATACTCGGGACGATTTCGTTCCTCGCCTGCTGGTTACCGGTCTCGACTACCAGGCGACCGGCGACGTATGCTTCACACAGGAGTTGTTCAGCGGAATCCTGGCCGAAACCCGGCTACCCGGCAACGGCCCGGCCGAGTTCCTGGAGCAAGCAGTTCGCTTTGCAAATGAGACATTGCACGGCACCTTGAGTGCGAACCTCATCATCCACCCGCAGACCGCGAAACTGCTGGGTCCGGCTCTTGAACAGGCAATTGCCGATCTGCGCTATGGCTCAGTGAGCGTCAATATTTGGTCGGCCTATAGCTTTCTGCTACCCATGTTCACCTGGGGCGCCTTTCCGGGCCATCATCGCACCGACATTCAGAGCGGCAGCGGCGTGGTTCATAATACCTTCATGTTTGACCGCACGCAAAAGAGCGTACTCTACGCCCCATTCAAGATAACCCCCAAGCCCGCGTTCGTTACCCATCGCAATGGGTACGAATTGGGCCGGCGGCTTACCGCTTTCGAGGCCGGTCGAAGCCTGGCCAAATTGCCCGCTGTCCTTTTGGCGGCGCTCAAAGGATAGATGAGTCACCGGGGCCGTCTAGCTATATAGCCGGATTCCGAACTATTAAGAAGCACCTGTCATCAAACAGGTGCTTCTTATTGCCTATTATTCTATTGTGGAGATGTGGGGACTCGAACCCCAGACCCTCACACTGCCAGTGTGATGCTCTCCCAGCTGAGCTACACCCCCGTTTTGCCCCTGGCTTTTGCCTGAACGCCTCAATATTATACGAGATCGCACTTCCCCAGTCAAGCCGTGTCGAGCGCGGCAACGACAAAGGGAGGTCCCGTCTGGGCCTCCCTGTTGCACACTTCCTGGTTTGGCTTAGGATTGCGCCACCTAAGCCGCGCTCTACCTACCTTAGCTCCAGTTTACGCTATCCGCGGGCACGCCCGGTCGGCTCCAGTTTACACTGTCAGCCATAATATGCGTGACCGCGCTCCAGTTTACGCTGTCTGCGGGCACGCCCGGGCGGCTCCAGTTTACACTGTCCGCTGCGGTATGATTAGCTGCGCTCCAGTTGACGCTATCAGCCGGGTGGCTAGCACCCATACCGATCGCAAGTGTAGCAAGAACCCCAAGCCCCACCAGTCCATATCGAGCATAGTTTAGTGCGCGTTTGATCATTTGCTCCTCCGATGGTTCACAGTGCTTAGTCTTTACTACTCACCTGTGTTACATAAACAGCTAGCGGCCTCCATTGCTGATTGCCGCTTCAAATCGATTAGCCCAAAGAGGTGTACTTTGCGTAGTACCTCCCACACAGCATGACGCCTGATCCTAAAAAAGAAGTAGTCCGAAAGTACTACAACTTGCCCACAAAATCAGCGTCTGTGCCTGCCGAAGTGAGTATAGCATGAATCATATCTGTGAGAAAGTGGCTACACACAAAGTAGTACATCCATGCTCAAAAGATACGTAATTTTACGTAGACATAAGTGAACCTGCGCGTGACGCATTATGCAACCGGCCCCGTTCGCCCGTTTCCCGTCAGCCATTTCCTGTTATAATTAGCGCTATGCATATTGGCATGAACGCACATCTTCTCGCATTCACCGGCAACTACCGGCAGGCTGGACTAAGCCGTTACATATACGAGATCCTTACTCGCATGCCGCCCCTCCGCCCTTCCGCTCAGTTCACCGCTTTGACCGGCAACGACCCCGTTCCCGAAGACTTCCCTAGATCCCCTAATCTGTCCCTTGCGCCCAGCCGCTTTCCCACCGGGAGAGCCGCTGTCCGTATTGCCTGGGAGCAGCTAGTGTTGCCTCTCGCCACAGCCCGCCTCGGCCTCGATCTTCTTTTTTGCCCGGTCAACGTGCGCCCAATTTTCTCCCCCTGCCCCACCGTCATAACCATCCACGACCTGATCTTCCTGCGCTATCCCAAAGCCTTCCACCCTCTCAAGCGCCTTTACCTAACCGCGCTCACGGGCTGGTCTGCTCACCATGCCGCCCACGTGATAGCTGTATCCGAAGCCACCCGGCAGGACGTCATCACTCTCCTGGGGGTAGACCCCCGGCGCGTAACTACCGTGCATAACGGCGTCGGCACCAAGTTCGCGCCGGCCTCGACCGAAGAAAAGGCAGCCTTCCGCAAAGCCAAAGATGTCACCGGGCGTACGGTCCTGTATATCGGCACTCTTGAGCCGCGCAAGAACATCACCGCACTGCTCGAAGCCTTCTCCCGACTCACCCACAATTCCGACTTCGCCGATGTCACCCTGCTGATCGGGGGCAGCAGGGGCTGGTACTATGATGAAATCTTCGCCACGGCCGAGCGCCTGGGCCTTTCAGCCGGGGGACGCGTGCGCTGGCTGGACCGCGTGCCTGACGAGGACCTTCCCCTGTGGTATAATATCGCGAATGTGTGTGCTTATCCGTCGCTCTACGAGGGCTTTGGTCTGCCCCCGCTCGAAGCCATGGCCTGCGGCACTCCCGTCGTCACATCGAACACGTCGGCTCTGCCCGAGGTAGTCGGCACCGCCGGCATTCTCCTCGATCCAAACGATGTGCCCGCCTGGACAAATGCACTGACCAAAGTTCTGGTCGATCCGGACGTGGCTCGCAACATGAGTGAGGCAGGCCTGAAGCAGGCAAGTCGCTTCGGCTGGGAACGAGCTGCCGCTGAAACGCTGTCCGTACTCGAGACCGTCGCCGCGAGAACGAGAAAGAATCGTAAATCTAACTGAGCGTATCTATTCAGATCAAGGCATTTTATTGAAGAGAGGATTTCAACAAACGAGTGGCAACAAGGGCAGGTTTGGACATTGTCAGTCATGGCGTAGACCAGACGCGGCGGCTCGGAGCCCATCTGGGCCGGCTCCTTGCGCCCGGTGACGTTATCCTGCTTGACGGCGAGTTCGGCTCTGGCAAAACGACCTTCACTCAGGGAATCGCTAAAGGCCTTGGCCTCGATAGTCATTATGTCAACTCCCCAACCTTTACATTGATCAACGAATACAAAGGCGGTAGAGTCCACCTCGCACACATCGATCTGTATAGGCTGCAGGGCGCTTCAGACGTCTCCACCCTTGGCCTGGATGACTACCTCGAAGGTCGGGGTGCAACAGTCATCGAGTGGCCTGCGCAGGCAGAAGCCACCCTCCCGCAGGATCGACTGCTCGTCGAGTTCGACTATCTGAACGACACTAAACGCACCCTGCGCTTCTTTGCATTCGGGGAGCGCTATGAACAACTTCTCGAAGCATTCAAGAAAGCCGCTTTTGGATAAAGCGCTAGCGCAACATTACGGATTACGGCCTTCTCAATTTCACAACAGTCTATGATCCTATCAATCGATACAAGCACAGATGTTACCAGCATCGCCATCTACCGGCCCTCGTGGGGCGTCCAGTACGAGCAGTCGTGGGAGACCGGCCGTGAGCAAACCACGCAATTGCTGCCTAACGTCCAGCGCGCCATGTCGCTCATTCACATGACCGTCCGCGAACTGACCGGCATCGCCGTTGCCACCGGGCCCGGGTCCTATAGCGGCGTCCGCATCGGCCTTAGCACAGCCAAGACCCTTGCCTATTCGCTTGACTTGCCCCTTTGGGGAGTGCCCAGTCTCGATGCCCTCGCCTACTCACAGGTAGCGGTTACAGCCGCCCAGGTCTGCGCCGTGCTCAGCATGGGCAGGCACAGGCTCGCCTGGGCGCTCTACCGTACAAAGGGCACGCAGTGGCAGAGATTGACACCATACGCCAACACCACAGCCGAAGAGATGGCGCAAGCCACGCAAAATGACGGGAAAGGACTTGCTACCCTCTTCTGCGGCGAAATCACAGCCAGAACGGCCGAAGTCCTGACCGCCGTGCTCGGCAACACAGCCGCCATAGCCCCTGCTGCCGCGGGCCTTCGGCGCGCTTCCTATCTGGCCGAGCTCGCTCTTCAACGAGCCAATAGAGGCGAATCCGACGACCCGGCCACGCTCCAGGCAATCTACCTTCAACCTTCCGCAAGCCCCCAGCACGCCGAAGCCCAGGTCTGATGCTCAGCAAGAGAACACACAATATAACATGCCCTACATACTCCAAAACATGACAGCCGAAGACATACCGCACGTCGCCGCGATCGAGCGCTTGTGCTTCACTATGCCCTGGCCTACGTCTGCTTACCGGCGCGAAATTAAAACGCCCGAAACTAACCGTTACATCGTTGTGCGCTGGCTCTCGCCTCAACTCGCGTCGCGGCAGGGCCTGAACGAGCCTACTGAGGCCACCCTCACAAGCCTTGAGCATCCCGAGTTGCTAGCCCTGCACCGGTACATTCCTAAAGTCCCGAAGGACGAGGAAACGGGCCTGCTCACCCGCTGGGCGGCTTTACTTCCCTGGGTCCGCGACAATGGCAATGGCAGGAATGGCAAAGGCGGGGCCGACGCCGGCGACTATGCCATAGCTGGCTATGCCGGGCTCTGGCTGATGGTGGACGAAGCCCACGTTACGACCATCGGAGTTCACCCCGCTCACCGCGGGCACGGCGCAGGCGAGTTGCTCTTCATCGGTCTCGCCGACATCGCCGAGCAAATGCGCGCCCATCGCGTCACCCTTGAAGTGCGGGTTTCCAACCTGTCCGCCCAGGCTCTCTACCGTAAATATGGCCTCGAAATCGCCGGTGTCAGGAAGCGCTATTACAGCGACAATGGGGAAGATGCCTATATAATGTGGAGCGAAGCCTTGAGTTCGCCTGAGTACCATGCGCGTATCGCTGCCCTCCGCAAACAGCTAGCTGACCGCATGAAGGAAGACTTCCGCGTCCAGACCCCAGCAGCACATGAAGTCGACCCTACTAGACTGCAGTAAGACCAACAATATGAACATCCTGGCAATAGAAACCTCCTGCGACGAAACCTCCATCTCCATTGTGCGCGACGGCCGGCACATCGTCACGAACGTAATCGCCTCCCAGATAGACCTCCACCAGAGATACGGTGGCGTCGTGCCCGAGCTGGCTTCGCGCCAGCACATTGTGACTATCATCCCCGTCCTCGCAGAAGCCCTGAATCGGGCAGGCATGACCTGGGTAAACCTCGACGCTATCGCCGTAACGCGCGGCCCCGGCCTCTCCCCTGCTCTCCTCGTCGGCGTCAACGCGGCAAAGGCAATAGCCTTCGCACGCAGCAAACCGCTCGTAGTCGTCAACCACATTGAAGGCCACGTCTACTCCAATTGGCTCATCCCCGAGAACCTCACACCGGACGATCCAATCGCGCCTGAGCCCCGCTTTCCTGCCCTTTGTCTCGTCGTATCAGGCGGCCACACCGAGCTTATCCTGATGACGGGCCACGGCCAGTATCGCCTCCTCGGCAAAACGATCGACGACGCCGCCGGCGAAGCCTTCGACAAGGCCGCCCGCATCCTCGGCCTCGGCTATCCCGGCGGTCCCGCAATTCAGCGCGCAGCAGCGGGGGGCGACCCCAATCGCTTCCAGTTCCCACGCGCCTGGCTGAAGGGCACCAATGACTTCTCGTTCAGCGGTCTGAAGACTGCCCTCCTGCGCAAAGTCCAGAGCTTCGGTTTCGAAACAACCAAACCCGCCCCCTGGCAGACCACACAAATACCAGAGCACCACGCATCCCCCTCGAATCAGCCTGCAGACATCGTTGAGCGCACTGTGGCAAAGCTACCGCTGGCGACAGTCCACCTGGTTTACCTCAGCACCTTTTCCGCCGGCGAAAACGCGGTCAATGTCCCCGAAACCTCCCCTTCGATCCCCAGCCCTCCCCCCGTCAAGCCCGCCCATGTAGTCATACCATCCGTCGAACACGACCACGACGAATCAGCCTCAACAAGCACAAGAGAACCGCTACCCATTGCTGATCTCGCCGCCTCCTTCCAGGAAGCCGTGGTCGATACTCTTGTGCAGAAAACCGTGGCGGCTGCCGCCGAATTTGGCGCACGCGAAGTGCTCGTAGCCGGTGGCGTCGCTGCCAACGCTCTACTTCGTGAACGCCTCGGCGAGCGCCTGCGCATTCCTTATCGCTATCCCCCTCTTGTCCTCTGCACCGACAATGCAGCTATGATCGCGGCCGCAGCCTACTTCCGCTACGCCGAATCGGTGCAGTACGATTTCGCGTTCGACATCGAACCCAACGCAAGGTTTGTCTAGCAGTTCCGTACTGAAGTGCTCTCCGCATAGCTCCCACTTGCCCTCCACCAGATGACAGCCTTTGCCCTCTTACTGGTTCTTCTCTCGGCTGTCCTTCATGCCACGTGGAATTTGGCCGCCAAGCGGGCGAGTGGCGGGCTGGCCTTCGCGCTGCTCCTCAACTTGGTGGCCGTTGTCCTGCTCGCCCCTGTCGTAGTCACTTTCCTGCTACTCGACAGACCACACATAGGCCTTGCCGAGTTAGGGATGATGCTCGGCAGCGCTGTCTTCCAGTCTGCCTACTTCATTATGCTGTTTCGCGGCTACCGCCTGGGCGACCTCTCGCTCGTTTACCCGTTGGCCCGCGGTACCGGACCCCTCGTCGCCACTATCGGCGCGATAATACTTCTCGGCGAACGACCCAGCATACTCGCCCTTGCGGGTGCCATCCTGATATCTCTTGGAGCCCTATTCCTCACCGGAGGACCCGCCATGCTCCGCAGCAGAAATGCCGGCGCGGCTGCCCTCTACGGTCTCGCTACCGGTGTCCTCATCGGCGCTTACACCCTCTGGGACAAGCAGGCCGTCTCAGTCTTTATGATCGCGCCTCTGCTCCAATACTACGGCGCAGCGGTCGCCTGTTGCCTTCTCCTGCTGCCCTTCGTCCGAGGTCGCGAAGCCGACGTTAAGCGAGAATGGCGGGAGCATAAGCCTGCTCTCGCCATTGTGGGCATACTGAGCCCCATCTCTTACATACTGGTCTTGACCGCCCTCACAATTAGCCCCGTCAGCTACGTCGCGCCCACTCGCGAAATAAGCATCCTGCTGGGAGCCGTGTTAGGCACTCGCTTGCTTGCCGAAAGTGACGCCGAACGCAAACTGGTCGCGAGCGGAGCAATGATGCTGGGCGTGATAGCTCTGGCTTTGGGGTAACCAAACCTATTTTTTTCGCGTGCGCTAGTGCTTGATGAGCGTATTACAGGTCATGTCCGGCACCGCATCTATTTCCATGATGTCCAGCACCGTTAGGCTGATATCGCACAGCCTCCCGCCTTCGCGCAGGGTCGCATGACGCAACGGGCTATCCTCAGGCGCGACCAGTATGAACGGCACGGGGTTGAGCGTGTGATATGTATGTGGCTCTCCCGTGGCCGGATCAACCATTAGGTCGGCGTTACCGTGGTCCGCCGTAATCAACAAGGCGCCTCCAACCTCCTGCACCACCTTATACACTTCACCAACGCACTGATCCACCACCTCGCAAGCCTTAATCGTCGCCTCGAGGTTACCACTATGGGCCACCATATCGCCGTTCGCGAAGTTGGCAACTATGAAATCGTAATCTTCCGAAGCAATGCGCTTTGTTAGTTCCTCTGCTATCGCATATGCACTCATCTCAGGCTGCAAATCGTAAGTAGCCACCTTTACTGAAGGCACCAGTATTCGCTCCTCGCCCGGGAAAGGCTCTTCGGTGCGCCCGTTGAAGAAGAAAGTAACGTGCGCATACTTCTCGGTCTCGGCAATGTGAAATTGCCGCAGGTGGCGGTCGCTCAGCACCCGCGCCAGCGGCACGCGTACCTCCATGGCCTGGTACGCGACATGCACGTTCAAGTCAGCAGCGTACCTCGTAAGCGTGACAAAGAACAGGTCCTGTAGCGCGGCGCCTCTGTCGAAGTGGGTAAAAGGCTCATCTGTTATCGCCCGCGTCAGCTCGCGGCCCCGGTCGCTCCTGAAGTTGAAGTAAATAACCGCATCACCACGCTTGATCGTGGCGGGCTCCTCGCCCTCAGACACAACCAATGAAGGCACTATGAACTCGTCCGTCACCCCGTTTGCATATGAAGCCTTGAACACCTCTAGCGGGTCGCTTTGGCGCGCTCCAATACCATGCACTACCGCATCATACGCCTTCTGAACGCGCTCCCATCTGTTATCCCTGTCCATGGCATAATAGCGTCCGGATATGGTGCCAACCCGGCCCACTCCGACCTCCGCCATCTTGTCGAGCACAGTCGCCATGAAGCCAACGCCGCTATTAGGAGGTGTATCTCTGCCATCGGTAAAAGCGTGATATACAACCTTCTTGATGCCCTTGCGTTTGGCCAGTTCCAGCAGAGCGAACAGGTGCGCCCAGTGGCTATGGACGCCGCCCGGCCCCAGCAACCCCAGTAAGTGCAACGTGGAGTCATTCTTGATAACGTGGTCGCACGCGCCGACGAGTTCCGGGTTCTCGTAGAATGTTCCGTCTTCGATCGCCGTATCCAGGCGCGTTAGCTCCTGGTAAACAACGAAGCCTGCGCCCATATTCTGGTGGCCCACCTCCGAGTTGCCCATCTGGCCGTATGGAAGCCCCACCGCGTGCTCGGAAGCGTTCAGCGCAGTGTGCGGGTACTTCTCCCACAACCGGTCCATGTTCGGCGTATCGGCCAGCGCGATCGCGTTATTCTCCCGGTTGGGGTTCAGTCCCCAGCCGTCCAGGATCACCAGCACCACAGGTCGCAGGCTCATAGGCTCAACGATCGACACCTGATGCAACAATGCGCATCAGTCGTCAATCCCTCCAACTTTTCTCGGTTTTATACTCGGGTAGGTAGAACTTGCAGGCGTCGCACAGCGTCACTTCTGCCTGGCGTCGGTACACGCCCTTCCGCGTACGGTAACGGAAACTGTACTTATACCTGCTGATATGCGTCGGGCAGTATGAAAGGCCGCAGCGCTCACACCGGGCGTACATTTCGTTAGCACACTCGTACCAGCCGCAAAGGTTTTCCTCGATATTCTTGCGTTGAGCTTCTTCTCGGCGCTCAACCTCTGCCAGCTGAGCGGCATCAGCCAGCATTTTCTGCTTGTACTCGGAGCGGCAAAGCCTGCATACCGACGCTTCAACGTCTCCATGCGCCGCACAAAAATGACGGCCACAGATTATGCACTGGGCCACCGGTGTTCTGAAGCATACAGTTATAGGACACTCACATCGTAATGCCATGGTCCACCTTATGGGTAAGAGAAATCCAACTTAATGGCGCAGATCGTCACATCTAACGCAGGGATTTACAGCGTCATGCGCGACATAGATACGCTCCCAAGAGAATATTATCGCACAACAATTACGCTCAGTGCAAGTTTCAGACCGCGGCTCAGCCAACCACCGACCAAGCAGTCACGTATCACGTATCACGTCTGGCCACCGGCCTCGCCCTACCTGGCCCCCGCCTCGATCCCGTTCTTCCGGGCCACCCGGTTTGGGCCCACTGTTGGCAGGTCATAGTCGCGATAAAGCTTCGGCAGCATATCCTGCGGCGACCAGTCTTTCCACGAGCCGTACTTACCCGTGTACTCGCGCATGGTCTCGCCCACTTCCTCGAACAGTATCTGCGCCACCCGCAGTCCGACGGGCAAGATCGCCATGGCGTGGCTGTGGTTGGAGATCTCCATAGTCCACTTGGAGATATAGCCCACGTCGCCCACCCCCGCGCACTTGCACACCGACAGGCACGACCGCCCTATGCTCGAGCGTGAGCGCATTGACGTTGTGAAGCCGTTGCACCCGCCCACGACTTCCTCCGTATGGGCAAGTATCGTGTCGCCCGGCCTGATCTTGATCAGGCCGTCCTCCGCGTAGTACGGCCCCAGCCAGAACGACTTCGCGTCGTCCTCGTCGGTGAAATTGACAGTCACCATATTGTGGTTCGGCGTGTAATAGTACGGGCCTAGCCGTACGTCGTACGAGTTGGTACCAAGTTGGCGGGGCTCAAACGGCTCAATAACTATATTCCCATCTGCCATTGCCTGCATGATGCGTTTGTCCGAAAGCAACATTCCACTCTCCTATTCGGGATTGCGGCTCGATGCTTGCTCTCCACGCGACCCCGCACCGAAATCGCAATCAATCAGTTCTATACGCCCAATCGCCCGACATGGCCTCCTGCACAACTCTGTTGTAAACATCAACGGTCATGCCTGCGATACGATGCCAATTATATTGCTCTCGCACTACGCGATCCGCGTTTTGCACTCTTGCACGCGACCATTGCGGGTTCTGGAGGGTATACAGTATGCCCCAGGCCAACGATTGCGGGTCATTCGGATAGACCTTGATGCCCGTTTCGTGCATCTCGACCACCTCAGACAGCCCCCCTACGTCACTGACAACCACTGGGCAGTCCGCCGCCATCGCTTCCAATGCAACTATGCCAAACGGCTCATATAGGCTTGGGAAGACCGCACAATCGGCCACAATAAACAGGCCATCCCGCACCTCATCCGGGATTCTCCCCGGAAAGTTTACGTTGCCCGCTACCCCCAGCCGCTCAGCCTGCGCCCTGAGGTCATTCACATATCCGCCGCCGCCCGCTATCACAAACCTCACGCCGGACCACTCGCGTAGCACGTGCGGAACGGCGTCCACCAGCACCGACAACCCCTTCTCGGGAACCATGCGTCCTACATAGTAAACAACCGGCTGATCGGGTTGCGCAAAAGCCAACCTGAACGCCGACAGATCATGTCCCTTGAGCCCGTCGAACGGCCGCGGGTCCACGCCATTCGGAATCACATCCACCTTGGATTGCGGTGTGCCGAAATATGTTTCGACTTCCCAGGCCATGTACTGGCTGCAAGCAATCACCCGCCATGCCTCGTACGTTAGCCACCATTCAGCCTGGTGAATTGACCTCTGCATGTCGCCGTATAGGTGCCCCCTATTCCTGCCCATCTCCGTAGCGTGGATCGTCGCCAGCAGGGGCAAACGGTGCTCGCGCTTCAGGGCGATTGCCGCGAACCCGCTCAACCAGTCATGGTCGTGGATCAAATCAAACCCACCCGCGTGCTTTATCAACTGGTGGCAAAACTCGGTCACGAGAATGTTGTCGTGCCAGGTGTTGGCGAAGAAATCGCTCTGCATTCCCGAGGCATCCACCCGGTAGACCCGGCTGCCGTTCGTAGCTGGTGACCCATCCGGCAGGAGCAGCGGCTCGGTATGCGCACCCCCGCCCAGGTTCGGTACAACGAGGTGGACCTCAACTCCCGCGGCCACCAGCTCGGGTACGATTTCCACCACGTGCTTGCCAAGCCCGCCCACAATATGCGGAGTGAACTCCCACGACAGCATCAGAACCTTCATGCGCCCTCCTTAGCAGACGAGTAGCAGTGTTAGTTAGTTGGTTCGCGAAGCGCGCGCCCGTAAATTGCCATCGGGTCTCGGCCCAGTTGAAAACCAAAGCGTTTGTACAGCCGGTGCGACTGTGTGTTGTTCTCTTGCGTTGAGAGTGCCACGCTGCGCGCCCCCTTCTTTACCATCTGACCCAGAGCAAACGCGAGTTGCGACGCGCCGTATCCGCGCCCCTGTGCCTCATGAACCACGGCGAGCCTGTCCAAATGCGCCCAGCCATTATACATGGTGAACGACGCGTATCCTACCGGCTTACCTCCCAGTTTCGCGAGATATGCCGACACCTCCGGCATCGACAAATAGGTGCCCATCTCATCGCGGCTGTTCCACCAGAGCCAGGGGAACGAGTTGTGATCCACCTCCAGCAGCGGCTCGATATCCGCCACCTTTGCCAGCTCGAATTCTAATAGAGGGAACTCTTGCTCCAAAGCAAACGCCCACCAATCAAACCGTGAAGGCAAGTTGCGCTCGAAGAAGACTATCTTCTCGACCAGGCCAAATCCTAACTGCTCGAACAGGCGCACGTCATCGCGCCACACTTCCTGAACCACCAGTGCCACCGCCACTTCCCCATCACTCGCCACTCGCGCGATCCACTCGCCGACGAGCGCTCGCTTATGGTGCCGTGCCGCGACTTCGACAATGTTCGCGATATCGTCCCGCCCGCGCCACCTTTCCCCCAGCAAATACTCGTTGGTGCCGGCTACCCGCAGCGACTTGCCCGGGTTCTCGCTCACGAACATCGCCAGGTTCTCGTGGTTAAACTTGCTCAGCCAGGGCAAGCGCAGGTCTCGCACGGTCTGCACCGTGAGAGGCACTATCTCGGCGTGAGGCTCTCGAAGCGCGGATTGTGGGTTGGCAAGCTCATCTGTGCCCATATTTCGACTTCTGCTCGGGTCCTATCGTGCGTCCATGGTGACATCTTTCAGGCTCAATATCCCCAACGGCGTAACCTTCAGTTCGTGTATATATGGCTTCACTAGAGCGTAATTTACCCCATAGTAGAGTGGCACGGCAGGAAAGTCGCGCAGGATGCGGTCCTCGATCTGCGTATACGCCGCTGTACGCTTGGCCGAGTTAGTTTCCTCTGCCGCCCCGTCTAGTGCGCCGTCCACCCCTGCGTTGTTATACCGTGAATAATTCATCGGCGAAGTAGACTTGAACAGGCTATCCAGCATAGCCGATGGATCAGGGTACGCCGCGTCCGCACTCTGCACAAACATCTGGTACGCGCCTGCGCTCAACCCACTGACGTAGTCACTCCACTCCACCTGGTGTACCTGCACGTCCAGCTCAAGCGTGGCGCTGAATACGTCTCGCAATATCGGCCCCAGCAGCGTATCACTCGTATATAAGTTCAACGGTGGTAAATTGGCAGCCGACTTGTATGTGGACTCGGCCATAAGTTCTTGTGCGCGCGTCACGTCATAACCCAGATCGGTCGTATCAGGCGCAACGTATCCCGCCATATCCGTAGGCACGAACCCCCCCGCCTGTGACACGCGCTCCTGGTACACTTCGCGCGCTATCTTCTGCCTGTCTATTACCCTTGCCAGCGCCTCGCGCACTTTCGGGTCGTCGAACGGCTTCTGGGTGATGTTAAAACCGAGGTACGTCAGTGACAGGTCATTTACAGGCTGCAGCTCTTTGGATAGCAGGTTGTTCCGGTCTGTAACTTGCGCCAGCTCGTCCACCCCAACCCCGGCTACATCAAGCCCTCCCGCCTCGTACTGCTGCACCTGACCCTCGGCATTCGACCCCATCCAGACATTCACGCGGTCCAGCCTGGCGCGTCCACCGTAGTAATTCGCGTTGGCCGACAGCTTGATAACCTGCCTGTGCACCCACGTTTCCAGCCTGAACGGACCTGTCCCCTTTGGATTCTCAGTCCACCCGTCTCCCGAATCCACATTCGACTGTTCCAGCACATAAACCGGACCAGCCGTCAGCTTGGCCAGAAAATACTGCTTGGGTGCGTCAATAGTGAGCACTAGCGTATAAGGGTCGGGAGCCTGCACCCCAGTTATCTGCGTGGCTTTCCCCGCCAATTTGTCGCTAACGCCCACAATGTCGTCCAGGTAGATCCCGGCCGGTAGCAACTCCGGCGGCTGGGCACCCGCCAGCTTGGGGTCGGCAGCGCGCTCAATCGAGTACTTGAAGTCGCCCGCGGTCACCTCATGCCCGTCAGGGAAGCGCACGCCGCGTCGCAGCGCGAAGGTGTAAACCTTTCCGTCCGGCGATATCTGTGGCATGGCCGACGCGAGATCAGGCACTACGTTAAGCGTATCGTCAAAGCGCAGTAGGCCGCTGAATAGCTGCCTGATAACAAAATGCGAGTATGCATCCATCGCGACAGCCGGATCGAGCGACGGCGGATCGTCCACCTCGCCCGCGATGTTTAGCTCTCCAGGCGATTGAGGTATAGCTGTGAACTGAGCACGTGCTCCGGCCGTGGGCGAGGCCGTCGAAACCGTCGATGCCCCGTTCTCAGGCAAAGGCCAGCACCCGGTCAGCAAAATCAAAACCAACATCGAAGCTAGCAAAGCCGCTTGCCAACTTCTAGCAAAATAACGACCCCTACGAACAAACTTGGACGACCCGGACAATTAGAACTCCTCTCAATCAAAAGCGCACACGTACGCGCAGACGCACGCCCATTTTAGCACCCCGCGCGCAGGACGGTCAAGATTAGCGGCGCGGGCTAACTCTCTTGACTACCTCCAATAGGTGCAGCTTCTGCCACCCGCCGCCTCCGTGTTATACTATCTCCATGTGCGGCATTGCAGGCATATTCAACACTGACAGGCATCCTCCCGACAGGGAAGTGCTGGCGCTCATGTCCGGATCCATCGCCCATCGCGGCCCCGACGGCGAAAGCTTCTACTTCGACGACGCGGGCGGTCTCGGCTTTGCCCACCGCCACCTGCGCATTATCGACCTGTCCGACGCCGGCCTCCAGCCCATGTGTAACGAGGACCGCACTCTCTGGCTGATCTTCAACGGCGAAATCTACAACTACATCGAGCTGCGCCCCGAACTTGAAGCAAAAGGCCATCGTTTTGCCTCCCATTCCGACAGCGAAACGATCCTGCACGCCTACGAAGAGTGGGGCCCCGACTGCCTGGCTCACTTCAACGGTATGTTCGCCTTCGCCCTCTGGGATAGCCGCAAACAAACCCTGTTCATCGCCCGCGATCGCGTCGGTGTAAAGCCACTCTACTACTGGTGGCACAACAGGACTCTCCTCTTCGCCTCCGAGATCAAAGCCCTGTTGCGCCACCCCGACGTAAAGACCGAGCCCTACCTGCCTGCCATAGCCCAGTACATGGGCGCCATGCACACCGTTGGCGACGAAACCTGGTTCACCGGCATCAAGAGCCTTCTTTCCGGCCACTTCATGCTGGTTACACCCCATGACCTGACCGTTCGCCGCTGGTGGGACCTTCCTGACCACGAAGACGAGCTCGGCGCCCACCCCGAACGATACTACATCGACAAGACGCGCGCCCTTCTCCAGGACTCCGTCCGCTTGCGCCTCCGCTCCGACGTCCCCCTCGGCTCGCATCTCAGCGGCGGCATCGACAGCAGCGCTATTGTAGCCCTAGTGAGCGAGAGGCTTACAGACTCAGGCGAGCGACTGCGCACATTCTCAGGCGCCTTCGCGGGCGGCCCTGAATACGATGAGCGCAAGTACGTCCACGAGGTTGTACGTCGCTACAAAACCGACCATCGCGAAATCCTGCCCACGGCAGCCGACCTGCCCTTCTTGATACAACGAATGGTATACCACATGGATGAGCCTGCTGCGGGGCCCGGAATCCTCCTACAGTGGTCTGTGTGCGATCTGACGAAGCGGTCCGGCGTCATAGTGGTGAATGGCGGCCAGGGCGGCGACGAGGCCTGGGGAGGCTACTTCGGCTTCATCCCCCCCTACCTGAAAACACTCGTCAGGCAAGCCCGTCGCCACCCTGCTCTTTACTCTGACCTTCTGCGTGATGCCGCCTTGCTGCTCGCGCGTCCCGCCCTGCGCCACTCCCTCACGAAGGCGCTCCGCTCTGGGCGCCGTGGCAGACTACAAGCCGGGGGCCAACTCGGTCCGTGGGCCGGCGACCGCTTCGAAGGTATCACTGGTGAGCCACAGCCTACGACACATTCCCCCACCCGCACCCCCCTTGCAAACGCCATGTACTACGACCTCAAGTGGTACCTGCCTGCCCTCCTGCAGGTGGAAGACCGCACCAGTATGGCATTCGGACTTGAGTCCCGAGCGCCTCTGCTCGACTATCGCCTGCTTGAACACTCTGCCACGGTGCCGTCTGCGCTGCGCATGGAAGGCCTCCAGATGAAGCACATCCTGCGCAACGCCGTTAAAGACCTCCTGCCTCTCAATATCTACAACCGCACCGACAAGAAAGGCATGCCCACGCCCATCGCCCCGTGGTTCCGTGACGCGCTCTCGGCCTGGGTACAACAATCGCTCACCTCCACTCAGGTCACTGCCACCGGCCTCTTCTCGCCGCAGTACGTCCGGCAAACTCTCGATAGCCATCTGTCCGGAACCACGGACACCAGCGTCGAACTGTGGAAGTTCCTGAACGTCATCACCTGGTGGCAGACCTTCATGGACGCCAACACTCCAAAGTTAGATGCTCTGGACAAATCTCAACCGTTGGAACCGGCGTCCATAGCTCACGGTTCTTGAGGTCCGAATTCCTGCCGTGCGAATTCTCTACTTCACCCAGTACTACCCGCCCGAAGTTGGCGCGACCCAGACCCGCGCCCATGAGATGTCCGCCTATCTGACAGAACAGGGTCATCATGTAACCGTCGTAACAGAGGTGCCGAACCACCCATCAGGTATCGTCCCCACTGCCTATCGCGGACGCCTGTCCGAGCGTAGACTCGAGAATGGCATCGATGTCCTCAGGCTGTGGGTCTGGGCATCGCCTGAAAAGACGTTCAAGTCTCGAATGCGGTTCTACCTCAGCTATATGGGCATAGCCGCACTAGCTGGCGCCCTCATCAGGGGCAAATACGACCTCGTCTATGCCACATCGCCGCCTCTCTTCGTGGGCGCAGCCGGACTTGCCGCAGCCGCCGTTCGCCGCATCCCTTTCGTGTTCGAAGTGCGCGATCTCTGGCCCGAATCGGCCGTGGCGCTCGGCGAGCTATCTGGCAAGCGCGCTATCAAGGCCGCAGAGGCTCTGGAAGGGCTCCTGTACCGCCGAGCAGCACGGGTCGTGGCAGTTACTCAGGGTATCTACGACCGCCTCTCAGAACGCCGCGTGGATTGCGAGAAGCTGGCTCTAGTACCGAACGGAGCCAACACCGAGCACTTCCGCTTTAGCTCTGAAGGACGCGCCGCAGTTCGAACCCAGCTTGGCGTACATGACAAGTTCCTCGTCATGTACGCCGGCATTCACGGCATCGCGCAGGGTCTCGAAACCTTGCTAGATACCGCCTCAATTCTTCAGAATTCGCCGGATGTCCACTTCGTTTTCGTGGGCGAGGGCCCAAGAAAGGCAGTGCTTGCTCAGCGCCGCTCGGACCAAAACCTGATAAACGTCAGCATGCTCCCCGAAGTCCCATCGAGCAAAATGCCCTGGTACTTATCGGCCGCCGACTGCACCATCGTGCCTCTGCGCGACGAACCGATCTTCCGCAGCGCTTTACCCTCCAAGATGTTCGAGTCGTGGGCCGCCGAGCGCCCCATCGTGCTGAGCGTCGCCGGCGAAGCCCAGCGCGTGTTGGAACAAGCAAAGGCCGGTGTCATCTGCCGCCCCGAAGACCCCGCTGACATGGCCCGTGCCATCCGGACCCTACGCGACGACCCCACAGCCGCGGAAGAAATGGGCCAGCGCGGCCGAGCCTACGTCCTCTCCCACTACTCCCGCCGCGCCCAGGCCCAAACCCTGGAACAAATCCTCACTACCCTAATCCACCAAACCAATACCTAACCACCATCACTTACCACTTATCACTTATCGCGCAAGTCACGGTACACATTTTGCAGTATAGGAGATCCTATGGAACTACAACCAAAAATGGAACATCACACCGCCCTTGTGGACGGTAGTCGAGTTAGCTATACCGCCCGTGGCCCCGTAAACGCCACTCAGGCCTACGTGGGCATCAATGGTCTCATGGGAGGCGGTGACTCCTTCTGGCCCGTCATCGCAGGCGTGCCGCACGACTGGCGTGTAATCCTGCCCGATCTGCCCGGCTGCGGTGAATCCGAGCCATTGCATCCCCCGCGCAAGCATACGATAGATGGATATGTCAACTGGCTCTTTGATTTCGCCTCCCAAGCCAACCTCAATGACAAAAAACTTGTGCTTGCCACCGTCGCCACCGGTGCTCCGATTGCGATTCGTTTCGCCCGTGAACACCGTGAGCGTGTGGCTGGACTGGTCTTGCACTTGCCCTTCTTTGGCAAGCCTGCCGTTCCAGCACGTTGGGCGCGCCCGCTCGTCGCGTATGGCCTCCTCTTCGGTCCCACTCAGGCCTTTGTAAACCGCTTCCGCGCCAGCGATATTCTGATGCACCGCATAATTATTCACAAGTCGCCTGACGCCATCCCTGCGCTCGCCGAAAGCGATATTGATCACAAACAGGCCGCCAATCTGCGCGCCGCCGGCGAGTACTTGCGCGATCTGATGCTCACAGACTCCCGACCCGAGCTTGCCCAGCTTGATGACCTGCCCGTCCTCATTCTTGCCACCGAGCACGATGCTTTCGCTCCCCTTCCCATGCTCGAGGCCTTCGTGAAGAACCGCCACAACATTACCACCTTCATAAACCGAGGCGCTCAGCACTCATGGAACGAAGAGTTCATCAATGACATGAACCGCGAAATCAGCAAGTTCTCTGCTAAGCTCTAGAGGTCCACACACTCAAAGACAACCCATCTTCCTGGATCACCATTTGAGGGCTACCCAGCCAGGGCGCACGCAAGTGCGCTCTTATCCCTTGCCGTGGATCGTAAGGTCGAGCGTTGTTCGGTGGCTCTTGAACCATTCCGGGTGTAAAATAGTATTAAGATGCGAGACCTACTAAACGTGGAGGCCCCCTATGTTCGCTTGGCTAACGCTGCTTGCTCTGCTAGTTGTCGAGGCCGTTGCCATTCGCTGGTGGTTGGCACGGGAACTTTATCCTGTCTTCTTCAACGGCTGGGCCGCCACGCTTTACAGCCTCCTTTTGGCCGCTGATATTGCGATCGCCTGGTTGGTTTCCATGACTTATGAGCCAGGCGGCACAGCCGGCCTGCAAGTCATGCTTGCCATCGGGATCGGCCTCGTTATTGTAATATTGCTCGCCACGTTGTTCTTCAGGTGGGCCGTCCGCCTCGAAATGACTGACATATCGGACAAGGACAAGCGCGGCTAACGCAAAAAAGAAGGACGAAGGCTTTGCGGCCCTCGTCCTTCTTTTGTTCTACTCTAGAGTACCGAGTTAGCTTTCGGTAGCTTCTTCCGCATCCTCCGGCACATCAGCGCCTTCTTGCGGGTCGAAAGTTGTGCCGTGCTCTTGAAGAAACTGCTCGATATCTGTCGAAGCGTTGTCGCCCGACACGATCTCGTGCCTGTCCTCCTCAGCAAGCTCTTCCGGCGTCATTTCGTCCACTTCGGCCTGTTCCGACTCCAACAGTTCGTGGGTCAGTTCTGCGGAAGTAAGGTGCTCTTGCCCTTCCGCAGAGGCTTCCCCCATGGCGAAGTAGCCATTTCCATTGCCCGGTATACCGTCGAGCCCGCCTTCCGTACCCAACTCGCCCTCAAACCCTTCTTCAGAGTCAAAGAGCAACTCGTCAGTGCTTGCCAGGTAGTCGTCGATGTTCTGCCCCTGTGCAACCAGAGCGAAGTCAGGCTTGGGCGTTGTGCGTGTGCCCGATCCCGCCGGGATTAGCTTGCCGATAATCACATTCTCCTTCAAGCCGCGAAGTCTGTCCACCTGGCCATTGATGGCCGCTTCGGTCAGTACGCGGGTGGTTTCCTGGAAGGAGGCCGCCGACAGGAAGGAGTCGGTCGAGAGCGAAGCCTTCGTGATGCCGAGCAGTACAGGCGTAGCGGTTGCCGCCTCGCCACCTGCCGCCAACGTTCGGGCATTCACCTCAGCGAATGTAAAGCGCTCCACCATCTCTCCTGGGAGGAGTTCGGTATCGCCGGGCATGTCTATTCTTACCTTGCGGAGCATCTGCCTTACGATCACTTCGATATGCTTGTCGTGCACGTTCACGCCCTGCGACCTGTAAACGCGTTGTACGTCGTCAACCAGGTATCGCTGGACAGCCTCTCGGCCCAGAATGTGCAGGATCTCTTGCGGGTTCTGCGCGCCTCTAGTGAGCGAAGTACCGGCCATCACGTGTTCGCCTTCCTTCACTTCAAGCTGCGCGGTCAAAGGCATCTGGTAGTCGCGGATCTCCGATTCCTCGGCCCGTACCAGAAGCTTAGCCTTCTCCAGAACGACGTTGCCTGCCATACGAGCGATTGTTACTTCGTTCTCATGGCCCTTCAGCGTCGAGCGGAACACTGGTTGCCCTTCGGCGACTTGGTCGCCCTCTGCCACCAGCAATTCATGGTGCCTTGGCAGGGGATACTCGTCGTCGTAGACTTCACTGTGCGTTATCTTGATGAGCTTGTGCTCGGCGTCTTCCGTGATAGAGACTATACCCTCTATCTCAGCAAGCACCGCGTGACCCTTGGGTATACGCGCCTCGAAGAGTTCTTCCACACGTGGGAGACCCTGCGTGATGTCTTCAGACGAAGCCACGCCGCCGGTGTGGAACGTTCGCAGCGTTAGCTGTGTGCCTGGTTCGCCGATGGACTGAGCAGCGATTATACCCACTGCCTCGCCCTGGTCAACGATCCGGCTGCTGTGAAGCGCACGGCCGTAGCACATTTCGCAGATTCCATGTTCCAGGTCGCAGATGAGTGGCGAACGTACATTTATCTGGTACTTGCTTCGCTCCTCATTGTAAAGTCGCTCAACCTCATCTGCTGCGCGGTTCTCCTTGACCAGGCGGTCGCGGAACGGCTCAAGCCATTCTTTGACAGCTGCCTCGACCTCTCGCATTATATCTTCTGTTATTTCCTCGTTCGCCTCCAGCATGATTTCGCCCGTTACCGGGTGCACAATCGGCTGGCCGGCGTAGCGCCCCGTTACCCGGGAGGCCATCGAGTCGGCCACGTCCTTGTTGACAGGCCATGATATCCAGAGACCGCCGGTTACCCCGCAGTCCACTGTATTGATAATCACATCCTGCGCTACGTCCACCAGCCTTCGGGTAAGATAGCCCGCATCTGCTGTACGAAGCGCTGTGTCTGCGAGACCCTTGCGACCACCGTGGGTGGACACAAAGTACTCCAA
The DNA here is from genome assembly GCA_038203825.1 of Chloroflexia bacterium. Taxonomy (GTDB): domain Bacteria; phylum Chloroflexota; class Chloroflexia; order QHBQ01; family JADMIH01; genus JADMIH01. The sequence goes on from JBBRDO010000002.1 coordinate 79,853, forward strand.
CACGGTCAATCCTTCACGGAAGTTTGATCGAATTGGCAGGTCGATGATGCGGCCCGACGGATCTGCGATCAGACCTCGCATGGCTGCAAGCTGTCGGATCTGCTTGAACTTGGCCTTGGTCGCGCCTGAGTACGCCAGTGTCGAGATGAGCCCGTAAGGGTCCATCGTCTTCTCCAGCTCAGAGGTCATCACGTCCGTGACTTCGCTCCAGATGCGCACCACCGACTCGTATCGCTCCTGCTCGGTGATGAGACCGCGGCGGTGGTCACGCTCCACATCTTCAACCTCGGCATCGGCTTTGGCCAGCAACCCTGCCTTCGAAGCAGGAACCTGTATGTCGGCAACCGCCACACTCATGCCCGATTTCGTCGCATAGGTGAAGCCGAGCCGCTTGAGGCTGTCTGCGATATCCGCTGAACGCCGTGCACCCAACTTGCGGTGACACTCGGCCATGAGAGATCGCAGGCTGGTCTTATCCATAGCCTGGTTGCGGTACGGGATCTGCTGGTCCTCAGGCATGTCTGCGCTGAAGCGTTTGATCACTTCGTTGAACAGGACGCGCCCGATTGTCGTTTCAAAAGGCGGGTCGCCGCGCTTGTGATCCGGCATACGTAGCAGTATCGGAGCCTGAACGCTAATCGCGCCACTATTATACGCCGTGATCGCTTCGGGGACCGAAGCGAAGATCTTCCCTTCACCCTCAGCACCGGGCCGTGCCTGCGTCATGTAGAAGCAGCCAAGCACGATGTCCTGCGAAGGGGAGACGATTGGTTCACCGTTGGCGGGCGAAAGCATATTGTAGATTGAAAGCATGCGCTCGCGGGCTTCCTTCTGCGCGGCCATCGAGAGGGGCACATGCACCGCCATCTGGTCGCCGTCAAAGTCCGCGTTGAACGCCGAGCACACGAGCGGGTGAAGCTGGATTGCAGAGCCTTCGATCAACACCGCCTCGAATGCCTGGATAGACAAGCGGTGCAGCGATGGCGCTCGGTTCAGCAACACCAGGTAGTCCTTAATCACATCTTCGAGCACGTCCCAAACCTCGGGGCGTACACGCTCAACGATGCGCTTTGCGCTCTTGATGTTGTGCGCTGTTCCCTGCGCAACAAGCCTGCGCATGACGAACGGCTTGAACAGTTCCAGCGCCATCTTCTTGGGGAGCCCGCACTGGTGCAGCTTGAGTTCAGGTCCGACCACGATTACCGAGCGGCCCGAGTAGTCAACACGCTTGCCGAGCAAGTTCTGCCTGAAACGGCCCTGCTTGCCTTTGAGCATGTCGGATAGTGACTTCAGACGGTGCTTGCCCGACCCCGACACGACGCGTCCGCGCCGCCCGTTGTCGATCAGCGCATCAACTGATTCCTGAAGCATGCGCTTCTCGTTTCGGATGATGATTTCAGGTGCGCCCAGCTCCAACAGCCTCTTGAGGCGGTTGTTGCGGTTGATCACCCTTCGGTACAGGTCGTTGAGGTCGGAGGTCGCGAAGCGGCCGCCGTCCAACTGCACCATAGGCCGGATGTCTGGAGGGATCACGGGGAGGATGGTGAACATCATCCACGCGGGGTGGTTACCCGACTTGCGGAAGGCTTCGACCACGCGCAAGCGCTTCGTGGCCTTCTTGCGGCGCTGGCCGCCCGACACCTGAAACTCGTGGCGCAATTCGCTGGCAAGGCTGTCCAAGTCTGCCTTGCTGACTATGTCTAGTATGGCCTCGGCTCCCATACCCGCCTTGAAGACGTTGGGGAAAGCGTCGGCTACTTCGCGATATAGCTGTTCGGTAAGCAACTGGTGCAGTTGGATCGACTCAAGTTGGTCGATCTTCTCCTCCGTCTGCTTGCGAACGTCCTCTATCTCGCGGTTTGAACGCACCTCTAGCTGCTCGCTCTCTTGTATAGCAACATAGGAGCGCTGGTCGCGAGTTGCGCCTGTCACGTCCTGCGTGTGCTGGCTCGAACGGCGCAAGACGTCCTGCGCGTTGGCCAATACGCCTTCCGACAGATGCTTTAGAGTAACGTTGGCTTCTTCGATAATAGTCTCGCCCATGTGCACCACCGGGGCGTCAGCTCCGGCCAGCACTATATCCTCTGCAGCCACCTGCCCCATCTGCTTCTTCAGTTGGCGGCCTATGGCACGCGTCTGCGAGCCAATCTCTTTCTTGGCGTTCTTAAGAGCAGCGTCGAGCTCGGTCTTGCTCAGCTTCTCGCTCGCCTGGATCTCCGCGATTTCGTCCTGGAGTCCGGCCTGCAATTCGTTGATGCGCTCGTGAGTACGCTCGGTTATTTCTTGTATTCTGCGCTCGCCCTGCTCCTGCACAAGCTTGATCTGTAGCTGGCGCTCGTCTTCGTCAACTTCGGTCACGATGTACGTGGCGAAGTAAAGCACGCGCTCCAGGTTACGAGGCGATATGTCGAGTAGCAGCCCCAGTCGTGAGGGTGTTCCCTTCACGTACCAGATATGAGATACGGGCGAAGCGAGCTGGATATGGCCCATGCGCTCGCGACGCACGCGTGATCGAGTAACTTCCACGCCGCACTTGTCGCAAATCGTACCCTTATATCGAACCCTCTTGTACTTGCCGCAGTAGCATTCCCAGTCCTTTTGTGGACCAAAGATCCGTTCGCAGAAGAGACCGTCCCTTTCCGGCTTGAGCGTCCGGTAGTTAATCGTTTCAGGTTTGGTGACTTCGCCATGCGACCACTCCCGTATCTTCTCGGGTGAGGCCAGGCTTATTCGAATTGCCGAGAAATTGTTTACTTCTAGCATTTCTTCCCCTTGATAGTCGCTATTCGGCAGCCGGTCGGTTTGTCCGCCGGCTGCGGACAACTACACTTGTTACTCTTACATGACCTCTGACAACGCAGTTGCGTTGTCGGTAGTCCGTCGTCTGCCGTCCGCTACAACCGTTCCCGCTCGTCTGCTTCGAAGCCACTCAGGTTGATGCCTTCCAGTTCGGAGAGCATGTCTGAGGCGGCATCTTCCGCTAGCTGCACAGGTACGTCGTCTTCCGTCAGCACTTCGACATTCAAGCCGAGCGACTGCAGTTCCTTGACGAGCACCTTGAACGATTCCGGCACACCGGCCTCTGTTATGTTGTCGCCCTTGACGATGGCCTCATACGTCTTCACGCGGCCCATAACGTCGTCAGACTTCACCGTAAGCATTTCCTGTAGTGTATGCGCTGCGCCGTAAGCCTCGAGCGCCCACACTTCCATTTCGCCAAACCTTTGACCACCAAACTGCGCCTTGCCGCCCAACGGTTGCTGAGTAACCAGGCTGTACGGCCCGGTCGACCGTGCGTGAATCTTATCTTCCACAAGATGCGCAAGTTTGAGCATATATATCTGGCCCACCGTCACGGGGTTGTCAAACCGCTCTCCGGTGCGACCATCGTACAATTCAACTTTGCCGTCGGGTGGTAGCCCCGCTTTCTCTAGCTCGGTCCTGATGGCTTCTTCAGTCGCCCCGTCAAACACGGGCGTAGCGACCTTGTAGCCCAGGTGATCCGCTGCCCACCCAAGGTGGGTCTCCAGGATCTGCCCGATGTTCATACGGTGAGGCACACCCAGTGGGTTGAGGATGATGTCCACCGGCGTACCGTCCGGCAAGAAAGGCATGTCCTCGGTGGGTAGCACTCGGGAAATCACTCCCTTGTTGCCGTGGCGTCCTGCCATCTTGTCGCCCACGCTGATCTTTCGCTTCTGAGCAATCGCGACACGCACCATCTGGCTCACGCCTGCCGGTAGCTCGTCCCCCGCCTCACGCGAGAAGGGTTTCACATCGATGATCTTGCCGCGCACGCCGTGGGGCACGCGCAACGAGGTATCTTTTACTTCACGTGCTTTCTCACCAAAGATGGCTCGCAACAGTCGCTCTTCCGGCGTCAGCTCCGTCTCGCCCTTCGGTGTGATCTTACCCACGAGGATGTCATTGGCCGTAACCTCAGCACCCACGTAGATAATCCCGCGCTCGTCCAGGTTCTTCAGCGAATCCTCGCCCACGTTCGGTATGTCACGGGTGATCTCTTCAGGTCCAAGCTTGGTCTCTCGTGCTTCAACTTCGTACTTCTCTATATGTATAGAGGTGAACACGTCGTCGCGCACAAGACGCTGCGAGATGAGGATCGCGTCCTCAAAGTTGCCGCCCTCGAAGCTCATAAACGCCACAAGAATGTTCTGGCCCAACGCCAGTTCCCCATTCTCAGTCGACGAAGAGTCCGCCAACGCCTGGCCCTGGTACACTCGCTCACCGGAGCGCACTATTGGCCTCTGGTTTATGCAGGTATCCTGGTTGGAGCGCACAAACTTCTGCAGGACGTATTCATGCTCCGTGCCTTCGTCGTCCATAATCACGATCTTGGACGCCTCAGCTACGATTACGGTACCCTCCTGCCTCGCCAGCACTACCTGCCCCGAGTCGCGGGCCGACTGAAACTCGATCCCCGTGCCCACAATCGGAGAACGTGGCACGAGCAGAGGCACCGCTTGCCGCTGCATGTTCGCACCCATGAGGGCGCGGTTCGCATCATCGTGCTCCAGAAAAGGGATCAGTGCAGTAGCAACCGACACCACCTGCTTGGGTGACACGTCCATGTAGTCCACGCGGTCAGCCAGTTCTTGCAGGAAGTTCTGGTGATAACGAGCAGTTACGTAGCGGTCCACGAAGTGCCCGTCATCTGACAGTCGCACGTTCGCCTGCGCAATTACGAAGTTGTCTTCGATATCGGCAGACAGATATTCTATTGTATCGGTGATTCGCGGAAGGACCTTCACACGAGCCAGCGGCGACTTCGCAATCTTCTCAGCCACTGCCTTCGTTATTGACGTGCCCGTCTCGACCAGCTTCTTACCCTTCTCGTCCTCCACGGTTTCGCGCAGGATGTTGCCTACAAGTGCGTCAACATCGTTATCGACAATGCTGACCACCTTCCGGTATGGGGTCTCTATGAAGCCGAACTCGTTTATTTTCGCGTACGTCGCCAGCGAGCCGATGAGACCGATGTTCGGACCTTCCGGCGTCTCAACAGGGCAGATACGCCCGTAGTGACTCTCGTGAACGTCGCGGACATCGAAGCCTGCCCTATCACGGCTCAGACCGCCGGGGCCAAGGGCAGACAAACGTCGCTTATGGTTTAGCTCTGACAGGGGATTGGTCTGGTCCATGAACTGCGAAAGCTGCGAACCCCCAAAGAACTCGCGCATGGCCGCCACCACGGGGCGGATGTTTATCAGCGCCCCAGGCGATGCCGACTCGGGGTCCTGGATCGACATGCGCTCCTTGATCACGCGCTCCATACGGAGAAGTCCCACGCGGAACTGCGCCTGAATCAATTCGCCCACGGCTCGAACACGGCGATTGCCCAGGTGGTCAATGTCGTCGGGAACGGGCCCCTTGCCGGCGTACTCTTCGTTGTCCAGCTCGATCATGTGGGCTACGATGCGCACCAGGTCCTGGTTCGTAAGCACCCGCGTATCCAGAGGCACATCCACGCCTAGCCGTTTGTTCAGCTTATAGCGTCCTACCTTCGCCAGATCATACCGGCGCGGGTTGAACAGCAGCGACTGCAGAAGACTCTCTGCGTTGTCGCGTGTGGGCGGGTCTCCCGGGCGGAGGCGCTTGTAGAACTCTATCACAGCCTCGTCCTGGCTGTGTGTTGTGTCCTTATCTATAGTAGAACGGATAAAGTCGTGGTCCGGGTTGACGTTAGCCTTACCGAACGTCTGGAATATCTCGTCGTCGTCTTCTATGCCGATTGCGCGGAGCAGTATTGTAACGGGAATCTTGCGTTTGCGGTCAACCTTGACCGAAAGCACGTCGCGGTTCGACGTTTCGAATTCGAGCCACGCACCACGGTTGGGGATTAGTTTCGCACCAAACAGTTTCCGACCCGTATTAGGGTCCTCGGCCGCCGTGAAGTAGACACCAGGCGAGCGCACCAGCTGTGAAACCACAACACGCTCAGCCCCGTTTATGACGAATGTACCATTCTCTGTCATGAGCGGGAAGTCGCCCATGAATATTTCCGACTCTTTTATCTCACCGGTTTCTTTTATAAGAAGTTGTACGCGCACGCGCAGAGGCGCGGCGTATGTCATGTCCCGTTGGCGGCACTCCAACACCGAGTAGCGCGGTTCTCCGAAGTGATAATCGAGAAACCGCAGCTCCATATTCTTGCCCGTAAAGTCAGTGATCGGCGAGATCTCTTCGAACAACTCTTGTAAGCCCTGGTTCTTAAACCAGGCGAACGAGTCGACCTGCACCTTAATGAGATTGGGCATTGCCATGACTGATTGGATCTTGCCAAAGTTACGCCTTCCGACGCTGGCAAGCTGCTCTTCTTCGGTCCTGGGTGGTATAAGGGGTGCTGAGGGGTTTTGTGGGCGGACGGCTGTTGCCATATGCTATCTGCTCCTATTGCTGATGCTCTAAAACTCCATTCGTAGACGAAGAGCTCACGACAAACCGGAGGTCTGGCGTAAAATGCCCGGGGTTACTCTGACCAACGAACCGCAGCAGCCCTTCGTATACTGCTGTTCGCTATCCTGCACGCAAAAGAGGCGCATGCGACCCTTACCCATCGCGTCGTTGCCTTCCGGCAATCAGTTAGTGGGAAAGGGTGGTGCTTTGCGTCTTTTTATAGATCATAAAATAACAGGATATTTTTGCCCTGGACAGGAAATTATATCACAGCGCTCCTGATGTGTCAAGAGGTTTTCTGCCCAATTGCAGGGCAAACGCATCTAAATTGGCTGAGGACCAAGCAGCACCTTGAGTGGGTAATCATGATTCCAGCCGCACTTGAGGCGCTTGCCCCTTACACAGACTTTGACCGTTTTCTCAGCTCACGCTTCCCGATCCTGCTCTTTCTGCTCCGCCTGTCCCTTCTGCCCCTCCTCAGCGCGCCGCCAGAACTCCGCCATCTGTTCCTGCTCCTGCTCACTGAAGAAGGATAGGAAATGGCGGCGGACAAAGGCGACATGGGTGCGCAGTGCCGCCCGAAACTTACTGACTCCAGACTTTGTCAGTACAGCATAGGCTCCTCGATGGTCTTCGCTAGCATCCTCACGCACGACCAGGCCTTCGCGGCTCAGGCGATCAATAACGCGACTGATACCACTGCGGGTGAGCAGACTCCTCGCAGCAAGGTCCTGGATACGCAGGCGGTGGTCTTCTGCCCACGAGAGGCGTAAGAGCACCTCAAATTCGGCGTGTGACAGATGATGGTGCCGTTGCAGGTCGGCATCAATCTTCTTCATCAAGCGGCCATGCATCCCCAGGAGCCCGCCCCAGGCGTCTTGTTCTAACGAATTAAAATCATCATCCACACTTTTGCTTCTCCCATACTGTTGACAGTACGTGATTAGTCACCTATAATCTAAATAAGGTGCGTGAGCACGCAAACACTTGGTACAAGGTGCGTGCTCACTCATATGCGTCAATAATAGCATAGTAAGAAGTGGAAAAGGAGAAGACCATGGCTGTTATAGAAATCGTAAAGCTACGGCTCAAAGATGGGGTGGACGAGGCCGAGTTCCGGGTCATTAACGAGCGCTTCCAGAAGGAGGTGGTGCCAACCCTTCCCGGTTTGCAGAGGCGCGAAGCTACACGCTCACCAGAGGGGGAGTGGCTGCTGGTGCTGCGTTACGTGGACATGGACAGTGCGACCAGGGCGATGCAGGCAGATACTAGCGACGTGTCCCACAAACTCATCTCGTTTATTGATATGGGATCCATGTCCGTGGGGCACTACGAGATCGTATCAGAGTAAAGACTGCAGCACATTCATGCGGACCCCGGACAGACCGAAGTTGCATACAGGGTAAACCAAAGGCTGACGTAACAGCACCGCACGCTGTAACTAAGATGCGTTTGCCCTGTGCCCAATTGCCCACGAGATTATATCAGTCTGACCCGATCCTAAGACTTCTGGACGCCCCAATCGGTTAGTGTTGCGCGCCACTCTTAACGATGAAACAATGCATTCAGGATCGAGTATTCCGGCAAATTTGCTCTGTTAGACGTAATCGTTGTAGTTGGAGTGCCTTGTACGCACTCAGGCTGAGCTGGCGTTGCCAGATCAAGAGTCCAACAGGAATAGGGATCGATGCCACTCAGTTGCAAATGCTCTCGCCACCAGTAGTAGCCAGCCGGCAGTTGCCCCACCCCGAAGCTGTGCGTGCCTGTAACGTAGTCAGGCAGCGGGGGAATCAGGTTGCCATAATATGACATATGGGTCGCCCACCAGGGTCCGTTTGGGCTGGGCGCGATCTCGTAGTATTCCATTCCTTCGGCCCTAACTGTCAGAGAGCAAGTGTTTGTTAAAGTAATCGTAACGTCTATCCAGTTGCCTTGCTGAACGGCCGTGCAATAACTGCTGATGACCCCCATTACACCTTGACAGCAAGGGACGATCGGCGTCGCTGTTGGTGTTGCTGTCCAGACCGGGGTGGATGTTGGTGGGGGCTGAAACAACGCATCATAAGTGATCTTTGCTGCCTGACCTCGCATCACATTAGCCGCAGGGCGGAAGTATGGCTTGTTATCAGGCGGTTTACAGGGTTCATTCGGCTCACCACATGGATAGCCGGTCAGCATTCCCCTGGCCGTTAATCGTTCAATGTACTCATAAAAGACATTATCCGGCGGCACGTCCTCGAATCTCTGCCCGCTCACAGGTTCGGTGAAGTTGAACGCGCGGGATAGTACCTTGGCCATTTGCCCTCGGGTAGCGCTGTTATTTGGGAAGAAGCATGGCAACGTCCAGTGTGAACAAGGTGGAGCAGCGAAATAACCGTACATAATGCCACGGGAAGCCATTCGTTCGATATACTCGTAGAAAGTAGAGCCCGGCGGCACGTCCTCGAAGCTCTGCCCGCTCACAGGTTCATTAAATCCCGCAACCAGCGAGACAATCTTGGCAATCTGTCCTCGACTTAAAGTGGTATACGGCCTGAAGCAAGGCGTGTTCTGTGCATCAGTGCAGGGTGGCGAGGAATAATAACCGGAAACTATACCCCAATTATTGAGATACAGGACGGGCGCGTAGAAATAATCGCCTGGACAAACATCCGTGAAGCGTTCGCCCGGGCAGCCAGGAGGTTCATTAGCACGCGCAAAGACATGTTGACTGCTCTGATCCTCTGTCAAAGCTCGGAGTAGCACCCTAGTACCACTATCGACGATTCTAACTGCCAGGACAATGGTCAAGAAGATCAACCCGACTGGTGCGAATCGTGAAAAGCGTAATCTGCTACCCATAATGCCCTCTACAATTGGGCTCGGGACAGGCAAGTGAAACGATTCTATATCCTGGGTTTGTGCCCGCGCTCATTTTGAAACCGCTAATGCCCCCGATTGTAGCACTCGACACCAATTTAGGCAATGAAACGAGCTCAGGTGGACGTGCCCTTAATGTTACGCAAGATAGAGCGGATCGTGATTACCACGGTCCGCCCATCCTGCCTCTGCCACACACCCATGTGCGCAAAGATGGCTGGATCAGCTGAGCGCCATTGCAAAGCCAATTACGTCGAGCATAAGTAGTGGCTACAGTAAACGCCGTGCCCGCCGCCGGTTTTGTTGCGTTCTGCAAACTGTTTTCCTGGCCGGGGCGTCGAGTCAACATACATCACCTGTTACTAGTCTAGCTCATGACTATGAGAATTAACCGCTTCAACGATTAGAGAACCCTAAGCAACGGCTGTGCTCGACTTCCGCGACCTGTAGCACGTGCACCGGTGTCTACGCTACCGCCCAGGCAAGCCATCCCACGATTCTGGACAACCCCCGCCCCCTATGGTAAGATCACAGCTAATACTCCGGAACCTATTGCAGGGAGAGGATACTCTTTATCATGTCATCGCAAACAGAAACCAGCAGTAAACAGTACACTAAACTCAATTGCGGCGAACTCCGCGCAGCCGACGCCGGACGCTCCGTCCTCCTCAATGGCTGGGTCAGCCGCCGCCGCGACCAGGGTGCTCTCATCTTCATCGACCTCCGCGACCGCTGGGGCGTCACCCAGATCGTCTTCAACCGCGAAGTAAACCCCACGGCCCACGCTATAGCAGAGGAAGCCCGCGCCGAATTCGTAATGCGCATCGAAGGCGTCGTTCAGGGACGTGGCCCCGACCGCGTAAACCCTAACCTCCCCACCGGCGAAATCGAGGTAGCCGCCGATAAAGCCGAAATCCTCAATCGCGCCAAGCCGATGCCCTTCGAGATCGCCGGCGGCCCCGAGGCCGACGAGCTTGTCCGTCTCAAATACCGCTACCTTGACCTGCGCCGCGCTCGCATGCAGCGCAACCTGGTCCTTCGCCACAAAGTCATCAAGTACATTCGCGATTACCTTGACGAGCGCGACTTCCTCGAAATCGAAACCCCCATCCTCTTCAAGAGCACCCCCGAGGGCGCCCGCGACTACCTCGTGCCCAGCCGCGTCCACGCAGGCGAGTTCTATGCTCTCCCCCAATCCCCCCAGCAGCTAAAACAGCTCCTCATGGTCGCCGGCATTGGCCGCTACTTCCAGATCGCTCGCTGCTTCCGCGACGAGGACCTCCGCGCCGACCGCCAGCCTGAATTCACCCAGCTCGACCTCGAAATGAGCTTCATCGAGCGCGAAGACATCCTCCAGCTTATCGAAGCCCTCATGATCGAGCTCGTCCCCGCCGTCACCGACAAGAAGATCATGACCGTCCCCTTCCCGCGTATCACCTACGCCGAATCGATGGCGAAGTTCGGCAACGACAAGCCCGACATCCGCTTCGGCCTGGAGATTACCGAGCTTTCCGACGCGGTCCGCGACTCCGCCTTTGCCGTTTTCTCCTCGGCTCTACAGTCGGATGGCTTAGTTGCAGGGATATGTGTACCGGGCGCTGCCGGCTGGGCTCGCCGCGAGCTCGACCAGCTAACCGAGACCGCCAAGCGTTACGGCGCTAAGGGCCTCATCTGGATGGCCGTCGAAGCCCAGAGCACAGAGGGCGACGCGAACTGGCAGGTACGCTCCCCTGCGGCCAAATTCCTCACCCCCGTCGAAACTAATGCCATCGTATCGGGGACCGGCGCCGCTGCAGGCGACCTCATACTGGCAGTGGCCGACACCACCAACACGACCCGCGATGTACTTGGCCGACTGCGCACCGACATGGCTCGCAAGATCGGCCTCGTCGACGACAACGTCATGGCCTTCGCCTGGGTGATCGACCCTCCGATGGTCGAGTGGAACAAAGACGAGAATCGCTGGGATGCTGTCCACCACCCCTTCACCGCCCCTATGCCCGAAGACGCCCACCTCCTCACCAGCGACCCCGGTGCCGTCCGAGCCGCCGCCTATGACATCGTGTGCAATGGCTACGAGCTTGCCACCGGCTCAATCCGTATCCACGACCGCGATCAGCAGGCCGCTGTCTTCGGCCTCATGGGCTACTCTGATGAAGAGGCGCAGGCCCGCTTTGGCCACCTCCTCGACGCCTTCGAGTACGGCGCTCCTCCCCACGGCGGCATCGCCCCCGGCATCGACCGCATCGTCATGCTCCTCGCCGGTGAAAACAGCATCCGCGAAGTAATCGCCTTCCCCAAGACCGCCCAGGCCCGCGACCTCATGAGCGACGCACCCTCCCCCGTGCCCGACAACGCCCTCAAGGATCTGCACATCCGCGTGCAGGAATAAACTCGGCAAGTTCGCGTCAAGAGGGAGAAGGTTGGCACCGATGGCCGGCCTTCTCCCTTTGTTATCTCCAACGGCTTACCCACATTGCATGCAGGAGTCCCATGCCCGGCAACGGCATAATACTTGCTTCCGAACCTGTGCATACAACCGTGTAGCCATATGCACGAGGGTTGCTGTGCCTCTTGCCCGGTAAGCCTCGTGCATATATAATAACGACGCGCAACAAGAACTTGACACACTGCGCTCGTCGCAGGGAAGGCTCACGACGCTTTCCGAAAAGGAGTCCACAGATGAACCAGGAAAACACAGGGACCGATCAGGTACGAAGCGTTGACGTGCCCACCTTGCTCGCTTCAATAGCTAAGCAGCTCACCCAGAATCAGGGTCACCTCAACCAGGTCGACCGCACGGGCACTCATGGTGAGCGCATTGCCCAGGCCTTCACTGCTGCCGCACAAGCCGCTGCAAACACAGGCGGCGACGCAGGCGCACAGCTTCAAGCTGCCGCACAGGCCATGAAAACCCAGGGCTCGGGCAAAGCCACTCAGTTTTACGCCAACGGGCTCCAGTCAGCGGCTCAGCAGTTCGCGGGCCAAACAAACATCTCATCCGACAACCTCGCGCAATTCCTCCAGTCTTTTGTTGGCGGCGTCCAACGGAATAACCCGGCCAAGCCCGGCCAGGGCACCATGATCGATGCCCTCAATCCCGCCTTGAACGCCCTCACGAGTGCGCAGAGTAGCGGTCAGGATACCATCGGCGCCATGTCATCTGCTCTCGGCGCAGCCATCACTGGCACCCAACGCACCGCAGGAACCGCAGGCAGGGTCGATCCCGGTGCGGCCTCAGCTACTAACGTGCTCGGAGGAATATTCGCCGCATTGGCTCCAACCCTCCTGAGCGTAATCATGAACCGGGTTACCGGTAGCGGACAAAGCCAGCAGGGCGGCTTTGCCAACAGTCCCGGCGGCGCAGGCGGACTGGGCGCTCTCCTTGGCGGCCTCCTCGGAGGTGGCGCTTCAGGAGCCTCCCAGGGCAACACCGGTGGGGGCCTCGGTAGCATGTTAGGCGATCTCATGGGCGGTGGAGGCACCGCGGGCAGCAGCCAGAGCCAGGGGAGCAGTGGCCCCGACCTCGGTGGCCTCCTCGGAGGACTACTGGGCGGCAGCGGCGGTGGCAATACCGCTCAATCAACTGGCGGCACTGACTGGGTCGGCGGCCTGCTCGGTGGTCTCATGGGCGGCGGGCAGGGAAGCAGCGGCACGACCGGCTCCGGCGATCCCTTGGGTGGCTTGCTTGGTGGCCTTATGGGCGGCGGACAAGGCTCCGGTACTGACACTGCAGGAAACACCGGTACCACGCTCTCACCAGACCAATCACAGAACGCCGGCGACAGTGGCCTCGGTGGCTTGCTTGGGGGCATGTTCGGCGGCAACAAGGGCAACCAGGGATAGCAAGACCCCGGACAGCAAACGACCGGCGACAGGGCTTCACCCGCCGCCGGTCGTCTGGCGTCAAAGTGCTCTTATTCCGGCTTCTTCGCCAACGCAAACAGCACCGGAGTCGTCGTCTTGATCCCCTCAGGACCGAACAGCGACTTCACTTCGTCTTCGTGGCTTCGCTTGAACGATTCCACCTGTGCCGGCGTCATGTGGTCCAACAGCAGATCGCCCCATGTCGAGCCTCGTCCGTACTCCCACCAGTCTTCAAACGTGGTAAAGCGCATTGCTATCCCGTCCTCAACGATATGCACGCCCTTGAAGCCGGCGTCTTTAATCAGCTGCTCAAGACCCGCCTTCTGGCGCGTCAACACCGCCGTCTCTGAGTAGGTCGGCTCGTCCCGCTTCTGCTCTTCTGTAGCGCGGCGCAGCGCAGCCATGTATGGCTGACTCAAAGGCGAGAAGGCCGTTTCGGCGTCCGCTGTAGTGATCCCTAGCACGCCGCCTGGCTTCAACACCCGCAGCATTTCCTTCAAAGCGCCAGGTATATCAGGGAAGTAGAATATAGCGAGGCTACAGGTCACCACGTCAAACGTGTCGTCAGGGAACTTCAGCTCCTGCGCGTTCATCTGCAACCACTCTATATTCTTCAACCTGTAGGCTCGAGCTTTTCGCTCCGAATAGTCGAGCATGGCCTGCGCCAGGTCGATGCCGGTCACGTGCCCCTCCGGCCCTACCTTATCGGCCAGTGCCAGCGCCAAACTGCCGGTCGCGCTGGCTATGTCGAGGCAGACCGCCCCTTTCTTCGGTGATAGCAGTTCGGCGAACTTGTTGTCCGTCTTCTCGGGCAAGCCGTGACCCAGCTTGTCGTGGTCCTCAACCGATTTGTCAGCCCGGGCCACAACCAGCTGGTCGAACAGTTCTGCCTTCGACAGCGGCTTCGGTCGCGCACCCGGTGAAGCGGTCGTCATGGTGGTCTTCGTCGGCATCGCCGTGGTCGATCCAACCGCTCCCGCTGTGGCCTCCCGCTCGATCGTCGACGCATCGCCATGCTCACGTATGAAGTTCAACAACCCGCCTGCCAGGATTATTAAGACCTGGCGTGGCGACAGGCTGTGCTTCACCTGGTACTTGTGCCCCTTGCTAAGATTGATCAGCGTCAGGTTACCGTCGCCATTGAGCAACTCACCGTGAATGTCTTCTATCAGCAACTCATCCTTTTCGTTGATCTTGTCGTAATCCTCGACATTCACAAACGTCATCGGTACGATTCCGAAGTTGATCAAGTTGTCGCGGTGAATGCGAGCAAAGCTCTTGGTTATAACCCCGCGCACCCCCAGGAACATGGGAGCCAAAGCCGCATGCTCGCGACTCGACCCCTGCCCGTAGTTGCTGCCTCCGACCACAAAACCACCGCCCTGTTGCTTGGCTCTCATAGCGAATGACGGGTCAACCTTCTCGAAAACGTATTCCGAGATGGCCGGAATGTTGGAGCGCAAAGGTAGTATCTTGGCTCCTGCGGGCATGATATGGTCCGTTGTAATATTGTCGCCCACCTTTAGCAAAACCTGTCCCGCCAGGTTCTGGCCTATGGGCTTGTTCATAGGCAGCGGCTTGATGTTTGGCCCGCGCAAGACTTCGACCCCTTCAGGCTCGCTTGCAGGCGGCACTATCATGTTGTCCTCGATTAGATAGTGTTCAGGCGCTTCAACATCGATCTTAGGCCCCAACGTGCGTGGGTCCGTAATGACCCCCGTCAGCGCGCTGGCCGCGCAAGTCTCAGGCGAAGCCAGGTACACAAGCGCATTTGGCGTACCCGACCGTCCCTCAAAGTTCCGATTAAACGAGCGAAGCGACACTGCCCCCGAAGCCGGAGCCTGCCCCATGCCAATGCACGGCCCACAAGCCGACTCAAGGATCCGTGCCCCCGACTCGATCAGGTCGCCAAGCGCACCTGAACGGGCGATCATGGTGAACACCTGGCGCGAGCCCGGTGTCACACCGAACGACAGCCCGGGATCGACCGTCTTGCCTTTCAGGGCATTCGACACGGTCTGCAAGTCCACAAATGAGGAGTTAGTGCACGAGCCTACAAGTACCTGCGTCACAGGCGTGCCCGCGACTTCGCGTACAGGCACGACGCTATCAGGGCTGTGCGGCCGAGAAATGAGTGGCTCAAGGTCGTCCAACACGATCTCGATTATCCCGTCATATTCGGCGCCCTCATCCGCCAGCAGCTCGACCCAGTCCTCACCGCGACCCTGCGCGTCCATATACTCTTTCGTCCTGTGGTCGGAGGGGAATATCGACGTCGTGGCGCCCAGTTCCGCGCCCATGTTCGTCATTGTGCCGCGTTCAGGCACCGACAGGTCCGCGACTCCCGGCCCGCCATACTCAATTATCTTGCCTACGCCGCCCTTAACAGTCAACTGCCGCAGTAGCTCGAAAATAATATCCTTGGATGCAACCCACTGCTGGCGCTTGCCAATCAGTTTTACGAGCCACACTTCCGGCATAGCCGTATAGAAAGGCCCACCGCCCATCGCCACGGCCACGTCCAGCCCGCCCGCGCCGATTGCTATCATCCCGAGGCCGCCGCATGTGGGCGTGTGGCTGTCCGATCCGAGCAAAGTCTTACCCGGCACAGCAAAGCGCTCGAGGTGCACCTGGTGGCAGATTCCGTTGCCCGGACGAGAGAAAAATATGCCGTACTTGGCGGCAATTGACTGCAGGAACCTATGGTCATCGGCGTTTTCGAAGCCGGTCTGGAGCATATTATGGTCTACGTACGACACAGATACATCGGTGCGCACTCGAGGTATGCCCATGGCCTCGAACTGTAGATACGACATCGTACCCGTGGCGTCCTGTGTGAGTGTCTGATCTATGTGTATGGCGACCTCGTGACCGGGGATCATTTCTCCTGAGACGAGATGCGCCGCGAATATCTTTCGAACAAGATTCAGCGGCATTGCAAAGAACTCCTCTAGTAATGTGCGCTTTCTCAAATGCGCTTGATTCTATCTCCCAACTAATAGTATAGCATATTCTGCACACCCGATCGCCCCTTGCGTCCCTTGTTTATGCGATTCTAACTATCTCTCGAACGGGTGTTATAATGCGGCGTGAAACTCAGGAATTACAGGAGTAAATAAGTATGCCCACGCCTTCTGCTCGTACAAAATCCACCAACAACAAACCTCGTCTCCATAGCTGGGACATACCCGCGGCCCAGATCCCGGTCGGTCTTAGCTATGACGATGTGCTAATTACGCCCCAGCGCACAACCGTCAGCTCGCGCCGCACTGTCGACACCACCACATCGCTCTCACGCAACATTCGGCTGAACATTCCCATCGTCTCCGCCAATATGGACACCGTCACCGAGAGCAGCATGGCAATTGAAATGGCCCGCCAGGGTGGTATAGGCATCATCCACCGCTTCCTCACCATTGAGGCCCAGGCAGATGAAGTACGCAAAGTGAAACGCGCTGAGGCGTTTATCATCAACCAGCCATACACTATCGGCCCCGACGAAACGGTCGAGCGCGCACGTGATGCCATGGAACGCTACGATATCTCGGGCCTCGTAGTAGTGGACGACGGAGGCCGCTTGGCCGGCCTTCTCTCCTCCCGAGACGTGCGCTTCGTGCGCAACCCCGATGCTATGGTTGGCGAAGTGATGACCCCTCGCCATAAGTTGATCACTGCCCCCGCCGACGTGTCCCTCGAAGAAGCCGCTGAGCTATTTGCCCTGCACAAGATCGAGAAGTTGCCCCTCGTAGAGGACGGAGTCGTGGTTGGCTTGATCGCTGCCAAGGACCTCGAGAACGTCGGTGACAATCCTCATGCTATCAAAGACAAGCGCGGTCACCTGCTGGTCGGTGCAGCCATTGGCGTGATGCATGACCCCATAGAGCGTTCTCGCGCCCTGCTCGAGGCAGGAGCAGACGTCTTGGTCGTAGACGTTGCTCATGGACATGCCCAAACCGTCATTGACCTGGTCAAGGAGTTAAAACAACGCTGGCCCGAAGTAGACTTCATTGCCGGCAACGTCGCGACCGCCGAAGGCGCGCTCGACCTGATCGAAGCCGGCGTGGATGCGGTCAAAGTGGGCGTCGGGCCGGGCGCCGCCTGCACAACCCGCATCGTCACAGGTGCCGGGGTACCCCAGCTAACGGCCGTCCTCGAATGCGCCGCGATCTGCCATGAGCATGGCATTCCCCTGATCGCCGACGGCGGTATCAAAACCTCCGGCGATGTCACCAAAGCCCTGGCCGCAGGTGCTTCCACGGTGATGATTGGCAGCCTCCTTGCCGGCACCGACGAGAGCCCCGGCCAGATTGTCTCCAGGCGGGGCGGTCGTTACAAGACCTTCCGCGGCATGGCCTCGGTAAGCGCGACTGTTGCCCGCAAGAAACGCGAGCAGGAGATGTCCGACATACTGCGCCAGGACGAAGATGAGTGGCTCAGTCAGGTCGTCGCTGAGGGCGTCGAAGCAATGGTCCCCTACAGAGGCCCTGTCCACGAGATGCTATTCCAGCTTGCGGGTGGGCTGCGCTCCGGCATGAGCTATTCCAACGCTCATAACCTGGAGCAATTGTGGCAGAACGCCCGCTTTGTCCGCATAACCCCAGCCGGTCTGAGAGAAAGCGGCCCGCACGACCTCGTGCTCGACTGAGCATATCATTTCCCGAAATCCTACGTTATAATGCTGCCAAGCACGACTTCCACAGAGCGTGTTTGCTTTGGCAAGAACGATCAATGTCGGCAAGGAGACTTCTTGAAGGTACTCTTCACCAGCCAGCAAGGCTCCGGGCACTGGCACCCCCTGGTTCCCCTTGCTTTAGCCCTCAAGGAAAAAGGTCACGACGTGGCCTTCTCCTCCACGCCCGCAGTCGGCCCCGATATAATTGCCAACGGCTTTAGCTTCTTCCACGTCGGCGCTAACGAGAGCCCCGAAGTTGTCCGTGAGCGTCAGCAGCTGCAGGCCAAAAGTGAGCCTGGCGCGCACGGAAACTACATGCAGGAGTACGTGTTCGCCGGTGTCAGAGCCGAGCGCAACCTCCCCGACCTCCTGAATCTCATCAGCAACTGGCAACCTGACATACTTGTTAGGGAGAATACCGAGTACGCAGGCTATATCGCGGCCGAGAGCGCCCGCATACCCCATGCTGCCTTCCAGATTACCGCATTTCGTCCCCATCTAATAGACGTAGTAACCGAACCGCTCAACAGATTGCATGCGTCAGTCGGCTTGCCCGCCAACCACCACATTGATGCCCTCTACCGCTACCTCTTGCTTACGCCCCGCCCTCCCATCCTGTGGAACCCCGACGCCCCTATGCCACCCACCACTCACGCTTTTCGCTACGCTGCGTTCAACCAGTCCGGCGAAGAAGCCCTACCCGGCTGGATCGCTCACATGCCGAAACAGCCTACGGTCTATGCCAGTCTTGGCACCGTCTTCAACCACATGACGGGCCTCCTCTCGTCTATTCTTGACGGTCTTCGCGACGAGCCCATCAACTTGATACTATCTGTTGGCCGCAATACCGATCCCCAAACCTTTGGCAAGCAACCGCCGAACGTGCATATCGAACGCTACATCCCACAGAGCCTGCTCCTCCCCTACTGTGACCTGCTCGTTACCCAGGGAGGTTCGGGCACCATGATGGACGCGTTGAGCCACGGCCTCCCCATGGTGATGCTCCCCATTGGAGCCGACCAACCCGAGAATTCCCAGCGCTGTGCGGAATTGGGCGTCGCCCGCGTGCTTGGGCGGGGCGAGCGCCCGTCGCAAGCTATCAGGCATGCCGTTCGCGAGACCTTGTACAACCCACAATACACTCAGAGTGCTCAGCAGATTCAGAAGGCTATAGAAGCCCAGCCACCCCTCGATTACGCAGTCTCTCTGCTTGAGCGGCTCGCAATCGAGCACGAGCCCCTAATAACATAATTCCAAAACTCGGAGAGATACCCCTTACCCACCCTCACCCGTTCAGCAGATCAGTACCCGGTAGTAAAAAGTACGACGTACCCTGTACCCTTGTAATTCGTGCTGGGCTTAACTGTTACATTTTGTGCCTCGCCCGGAAGCACGGGGGTATGGCCTTCCGGCCACTGGTTGTACTCGCCTCTGCAAAACAGGCTACCAACTATCCGAGTTCCCACTTATTCGATCAGGTCGACGTTCCAATTGGCCGCCTGTATCCTCGCGTCCAATTCGCGCCTCTCTTTCGATAGCTCATCTGCCCTTTCTTGCATCTCGCTCACCTTCACCGTGCTTACAAACTTTACTTCAGATCTGCTGTACCTGGACTGGCTCGACGACGCTGCCTCCGCAACGCTTGCATAAACTCCTCGCCGCAACAGCAACACGTCGCGCTCGGCCAGTGCATCGGCCAGCGTGACACCCGTCTCCAACTCTGTCACCATGTTCGTCCTGTTTATCTTTTGCATCAACTCCAGTAGCGTCGCAGACACGCGCTCGCCCTCCCTCAGCAGCGCCGCCGGGTCCTCCGGAGGCTCATCGCCCTCCTGGACCTTCGCGCTTTTCACTAGCCTGTCCTTCAACTGAGCCAGTCTCTTTTGTGCATCACCACGCAAAATCAGCGCCTCAGCGAGTTTCATTCCTCCTCCTTCTCTAACCCTGAAACGAGTTAAGTCTATCGGCTATTGTAGCAAAATCGGCGTCCGACTGGGCGCGTATCCGATCATAAGCCTCGCCCACCTGACGCATGATATACGACGGGTGGTAAGTAACTATCACTTCGCTCTTTTCCATTCCCGCCACCCCGCCTGGAAACGGGAACCACTGTCCGCGCTCCATCGTCATCTTCACGGCGCGGCCCATGATGGCTTTCGCAGAAACCGCCCCGAGGCAGCATACTATTCTTGGCTTAAGTATGGCCAGTTCGCCCGTACGCCAGATGTTGCAAGCATTTATCTCAGGCGTTAGAGGCGGGCGGTTCGACAGCCGACGCGCCTCGCCCTTCGTGGGCCTGCACTTGACCGTGTTTGTCACCCACACGTCTTCACGCGCTATTCCCGCTTTCTCCAGCAGCGAGTTAAATGTCTGGCCTGCTCGTCCCCAGAATGGGTGGCCCGACTTGTCTTCATCCGCCCCTGGTGCCTCCCCCACGATCACCAACCGCGCTCGCGGCGATCCCTCCCCGAACACCACCTGCGTGCGCCCAATGCAAAGGTCGCACCTACAGCACCTTAGCGCAGGCTCCCTCAGCGCCGCGATCTCGGCCTCCACTCCTTGCCCCCGAACGCCCTTGATCACGTCCTCAAAGCTGTCTTCCAGCATATCCGGGTGCGGCTGCAGGATCGTCTCAACCCTCTCGTGCGTGTGCGTCATTCTTAACTCCTGTCCGGTATTTCAACTGATGGCTTAGGTTATAATAGACCGGCTTAGCAATCACTATGCCGCTATTCTAGCCTATGAGAGGTGCAAGTACATGGCAATCGAACCCGAAGTCGGCCTTTCCAAAGAGACTATTTACGACGGCAGGCTTTTCAAGCTCGTCAAGGAAAAAGTACGAATCTACAATGGCAAAGAGAAAACCCGCGAGATAGTCGTACACCCGGGCGCTGTTGCCCTCGTCGTCGTCGACAATGAAGGCAAGCTTATCCTGGTGCGCCAGTACCGCCGCGCAGTAGAAAAGGTGCTCCTTGAAATCCCCGCCGGCACGCGCGAGCCAAACGAAGACGCCGAAACCTGTGCCATCCGCGAGACGCAGGAAGAAACCGGCTATCTGCCCCGTAAAGTCGAGCGCCTCGGCGGCTTCTATTCGGCCCCCGGCTTTTGCACCGAGTACCTCCACCTCTACCTGCTCACCGACCTTACCGAAAACCAGATGGACGCTGACGACGATGAAAATATCGAGGTCGTCCGCCTCACCACGGAAGAAGCCATAGCCGCCATAGCCAGAGGCGAAATCTGCGACGCCAAATCGATCTGCGGCATCCTCCTCTACGCCAACCGCCGTTCATGAGCCTCAAATCGTACCACTTATTCAACCGGAAGGCGTCGGGTAATAGACGTATAGAATAAGATGTATCAGCGCATACATATTTATCGTGAACAGAAGTGCCAGGAAAAGTAGCAGCAAGATGCGCTGGACGGCAGCGGACTTCACCAGATCCCGAGCCACGAGCGACAGCCCGTAGCCAATGAACAGTGCTAACGCCGCCAGGCCTGGCAACAGCAACCGCCCTTGCACTGCCCAGAACT
This sequence comes from Chloroflexia bacterium, assembly GCA_038203825.1. Lineage (GTDB taxonomy): Bacteria > Chloroflexota > Chloroflexia > QHBQ01 > JADMIH01 > JADMIH01. The sequence goes on from JBBRDO010000002.1 coordinate 101,199, forward strand.
GCGTGTTCTGGTAAGCTACTCCCGCGTTAATCAGCAGGAACGCTACTAATAACACCAGCAACACCTTTCGCTGCATACCCGCAACGTCCTTGCGCCGCCGGATCAGTCCCACCGCGGCCATTAGCAATATCACATAGTACAGCGCATACAAGAAATTTGGGAGGTCAATGCTGCGGATGCCAAACGCTCCCCAAAGTGAGTTATAGAGTTCTATGTGGTAGCCCGGAGAGAGCCAATAGCCGGGCCGTCCTTCCAGCGGCGATGTAAGCGCTGCTTTAACTGCAAGTGTCACATCGGTCGCAAAGGGATCCCCATACGTAAGCATATTGGACACCAGGGGCCACGCTCCAATAACTACTGCTATAACGAGCGCCCCGACCATTGAAATCAGCCGGCGGCGCGCCGGTGCGGAAACAAGCAGCGGCACAATCACCAACAAGGGTACCATTGCCAGAAGTGACCTCTTGCAAAGAATTCCCAAACCGGCCGCTATCCCGAGAAGCAGGATCGATTGGCCTGTAAGTCCCCGTCTCAACTGATAAACACACCCGAATACAATTACCGCCCCAAGAGCCGCGGCCAATGAGTCGTTCGTCACCGTAGCCGAAGTGAATGTGAAACCTGGCAGGAACGCCACGAAGCCCACCGCACTCAGGGATGCCCCCGAGCTTTCGGGCCATGCTATGCGTGCAGCCCACCAGATGAAAAGCAGTGTCAGCAAACCAAACAGACTGGATAGCAGCCGCATCAGATGAGCGGGCAGGTCGCGGGCGAACGGGTAGTCATGCAGGAAAACATTAGGAACCGGGTTATGTTCAAACGAGAAGTTTTCGTTAGCAGAGAACAATGGGTTCAACTTCAAATCGGGGAGGAGATTATCGTCCGGCCACAAAACTCTTATCCATATTGTCTCGATCAGATAATAAAGTGGTGGCTGTTCCGCCTCATAAGAATATCGCGGTGAGTTCTTTGGTATCGTCGGGAGTTGGCCTGTTTGGCGAACAACTTCTACATATTGGATGTGATCGGCTTCGTCGGGTGCCTCGCCAATTGGTACAGAAAGGTTGTACAGTGTGGCAGTTGCCAGATATGCAAGCAAAAGTAACACCAACGCTACATTCGCGCCACTCGTATGAGACTGCACCGGTTCAGCATAGGGTATGGTGTCCATGCTACAGATTATAGACCGCACCCCCCTGTCCAGGGCCGTTTTGAACAGCCGGCGGTCGTGAAATACTGGTGCGGCAGACGACCATGTCGGAGCTGCACTGTCAATCGCCCCGTATCCGACTCGCGGCCCTAAGCCTCGCGTTCGGCAATATCGCTCCTGTACTGCGCCCCCGTGATCTTGACGCGAGGAAGACTCGCGTATACTCGCTCGCGCGCTTCCTTCAAGCTGGGCGCCGTAGCCACAACCGTGAGTAGCCGCCCACCTGTCGCCGACAGTTCCATGTCAAACGAACCGAGGTTCACGGGCTGCTGCTCGCGCGAAAAGAACGACTTCAGTATCGACTTGCTCTTCTGCGGGCTGAGTTCGTCGGGCGGCAGAGCCGGAATGCCCTTTGCTTCCGTGCCCGCGTGAAACACCATGACGCCTTCCCCCAGTTCTCCCAGTCCGCTCACAGGAGTCGGCGGCGACTTCCCTTCGGGGTACCTCTCCGAGGCTATCACCACGCCCACTGAGGCGCCCCCGCTCCACTTGATCGGTGTCACGTGGGTCATGTCGCCCCGCGCTATCGCCAGCGCGATATCTTCCAACGGCGTCTCCAGTAATGGCAACAACACCTGCGTTTCGGGATCTCCCAACCTGCAATTGAACTCCAGTACCTTTGGCCCATTCTCGGTCAGCATCAACCCTGCATACAGTACACCCCTGTAAGGCGTATTCTCCGCGAGCATACAGTCCACTGCCTTCTGGATAATGTCCCGTTCAACCTTGTGCCACAGTTCCGACGTTACACTCTTGCTCGGCGAATAAGCGCCCATGCCGCCCGTCATCGGCCCCCGATCCCCGTCCAACAAATACTTGTAATCGCAAGTCGGCGGCATCATCTCCACGTGTATGCCATCTGTAAACGCCATCGCGCTCACCTCGGTCCCGCGCAGAAACTCCTCAACGACCACCACCCCTGCGTCCTCATCAATGGGCAGCACGCCCGCCACTGTCATCTTCATGAACGCAGTCTCGGCATCGAGAATGTCGTCGCACACGAACGCACCCTTGCCCGCCGCCAGCCCATCTGCCTTGATAACAACCGGCCAAACCCTCTCCGGTGCTTTCAGGTACTCCATGATACTGTCGCGGCCCGTCAGTATGGCGTAGCTCGGCGACGGTATGCCATGCCTCTGTATAAACTCGCGTGCCCAGGTCTTGCTCCATTCCAGCTTGGCGGCGTTCTGCGTCGGCCCAAAAACCGGCACCCCCAACATCAGCAGCGAGTCGGCCAGCCCATGGCGCAGTGGCACCTCCGGCCCCACTATCACAAGATCGATGTTGTGGCTAAACGCCCAACCCGCCAGTTGGTCACACTGGCTTTCCGTTTCGCACGTCAGGGCAACGTTCTGCGCCAGCAATGCCGTTCCCCCGTTCCCCGGCGCGCAATATATATCAGTCACGAAGGAGCTCGTCATCAGCTTCCACACTATCGCGTGTTCCCGCGCCCCCGAACCCACAACAAGTATTCGCATTACGCCTCACTCTCCACTGCCAAATCGACTTTCCCGCCACGCACAAACCGTCAACCGATCCACCTGGCACTCCCATAAATGCTGCTGCACCACGCCATCACACCCAGTGATATCAAAATCAGCCCGATCACAACGCCGCGCAACCGGCCCTTGACCATGCCCAGCCACACAATGCCCGGCCACAGGGGAAGTACATACCGGGCCAGCGAAAAGGTGATATTCGTGCTCAATGGATAGACTATCCCCAGCACGAGCCAGGTCCATTCCGACGCCATCAGCTTCTTCCGCGCCAGCCACGCCCCCACCAGCAGGATAACGGGCAACCCAAGATCGAGTATGAGGTACAGCCTGCTTCCCTGCCCATAATATAGCACAGGGTCACTACCCACCGGGAAGCTATGCGTCAAGCTCAGCCATAATTGCGACAGGCTCTCCCAGTACGTGACCAGAAAGAACGACCCCTGGTGGTTCCACCCCTTCAACATGCTGTCGCTCAACACAAAAGGGCTCCCGAATTTCGACCACAGGAACAGCATGTATATCCCCGTACCCGCAGGAATCAGCCCTAGCCACGCCACCTCAGCGCGAATCCCCCGCCATCGCCACTGCTTCTGCGACATGTACTCCACCGCCATTACGGGCAGCAAAAGCAGCCCCGCAAACCTGTCCAGCGAGGACAGCACACCCACCATCCCCACGCAGAGCCACTTCCACCGCCAGTCCGACCGAGCGAGCGCAAAACAGGCCAGCACAAGCAGCAGGAACAGCCCCTCTGTATACATCGCCGAGAAAAAAAAGGCCGTCGGCAGCGAAGCCAACCCCAGCGCCGCGAGCGCCGAGCCGAGCATCCCAAGTCGCGGAGCCAGCAACCTTATCAACAGCACCAGTGCGAAATAAAACGCAACGTTGCTGATAAGCAGTCCAGCCGCTATATAGGTTCCCCACTGCCCGTTGCCCCAGTCCCATCCGAAACTCACCCAGCGCAATCCCGAAGCTACCGCCCGGATGCCGAATGGATAGAGTGGAGCAAAGGCCACGTCTGATCCACCCGCCGTGCTCGGATCATAGTGGTAGGAATTAGCAGCAATCCCCACATACCAGGCTGCGTCCCACATCATGGCGAGCTCGGCCAGCCAGCCTTTGTTGCGCGCCGGCTCAACGCTTGTTACGTAGCTCACGCCCGAGTACGCTCCCGCGAGAGCCACAACCCGCGTCACCAGAAATATCAGCGCTGCCGTCACCCATGCATTAGACAGCACCAACGCCAGCGCACCCTCGTAACGCGACGCGCCGGGCGCAATCTCAGGCTGCGCCTCTTTGGCCTGCGCTGCAGGTGCGCTTGTTATCGTGTTACCTTGCATGAGAGTGCGGCATGAAAATGCGTTGCGCGCCCAAGCCTTCCCGCTGCGCTCCTATTCCCACTCGATGGTCGCGGGAGGCTTCGAAGTTATGTCGTACACCACGCGGTTGACATGCGGAACTTCGTTCACGATGCGGCTGGAGATCCGCCCCAGCACCTCAAACGGAATCTGCGCCCAGTCCGACGTCATGCCGTCGCTCGATGTGACCGCCCTTACCGCCACAACATCCGCATACGTCCGAAAATCACCCATCACGCCCACGCTCTGGATCGGGAGCAACACAGCGAACGCCTGCCAGATCTCGCGGTCAAGCCCCGCCGCCTTTAGCTCAGCGCGAACTATCGCATCCGCCGCCCGCAGCGTATCCAGCCGTGGCTTCGACGCGGGCCCCAGCAGCCGCACCGCCAGTCCCGGACCTGGGAACGGTTGCCGCCACACGATCTCCTCCGGCATCCCCAGTTCCAACCCAACCCGCCTCACCTCGTCCTTGAACAGATACCGTAGTGGCTCCACTAGCTTGAATTGCAGGTCTGCGGGTAGGCCGCCCACGTTGTGATGCGTCTTGATGCGTGCCGCGTTGGGTCGCTCGGGCGTGGCGCTCTCGATCACATCCGGATATAGCGTCCCCTGCGCCAGGAAGTCGAAGTGGCCCGACGCTTCGAGCTTTCGAGCCTCTTTCTCAAACACGCGGATGAACGTCGCTCCAATGCGCTTGCGCTTCTCCTCCGGGTCCGACACCCCTTCCAGTGCCGCGAGAAATAGTTCTGACGCGTCAACGGCCACCAGGTTCATATGCATGTGCCGCCCAAACGTCTCCACCACCTCTTCCGCCTCGTTCAACCTCAACAGGCCATTGTCCACGAACAGGCAGGTCAGCCTGTCTCCTATCGCCCGGTGAACCAGCACTGCCGCCACGGCCGAATCCACCCCGCCGCTCAGCCCGCACAACACCCGCCCCTCTCCTACCTGCGCCCGTATAGCATCGATCGCGCTCTCAATAAACGAGGCAGGCGACCAGTTCGGCTCGATGTGCGCCACGTTGAACAGGAAATTTGACAGTATCTCTTTCCCCTGCGGCGTGTGCGCGACCTCGGGGTGGAATTGTATGCCCAACACTTGACCCTTGCCCATCGCGGCCAGCGGCGCATTGTCCGACTGCGCCAGCGCCACAAAACCCTCGGGCAGCGTCTCGATCCTGTCACCGTGGCTCATCCACACCTGCAGGTCCGACTCAAGCCCGTGAAACAATGGAGACTCGCCCGTGCGCCTTATGCTCGCCGGCCCGTATTCCTTGTGCAGCGCGGGTGCCACGTGACCCCCCAGCGCGCGAGTGATCAACTGCATCCCATAGCAGATACCAAGCACGGGCTTGCCGCTTTCAAGGACATAATCGGCTAGCTGGGGCGCTCCCTCTTCATACACGCTGGCAGGTCCACCCGACAGAATAAAGGCCGCCGGTTGGAGGCGCTCGATCTCTGAAATCGGCGCGTCGTGCGGCAGCAACTCGGAATACACCCCCAGCTCGCGCACTCGCCGAGCAATAAGCTGCGTATACTGCGAGCCAAAGTCGAACACCACCACGCCGCCTTGCCGTACCGGTGGCTGCACGTCACGCGCCACCGGCCCTTCTTCCACTACTTCTGCCTGCATCAGCTTTGTATCCTTCCGCCTACGCGCCTATGCCTGAGACCAACTCTTGTGTTACTCATCCTTCAAGAACCCGAACACCAGCTTATTAAACGCCGTCGGCTTCTGATAGAAAGGCATATGACCCGCCCCGCGAATTATCGCCAGACGTGCGTGCGTGATGTTTCGCGCAAACAGCGTAGCGTGCTCCAGCGGTATCACCCTGTCTCGTGACCCCCACACAACAAGCGTCGGCATCGATAGCTTGCTAAGCAACGGATAGACCGAGTCTTCGCGCATCATGCGCAGGCACTGCTTCATGGCCCGCGATTTGCTCGCCAGCTTCAGCACGGTCGGGTATAGCTTAGCGTGAAACGTACTGCGATCGGCCAGCATCACCACCGGCGCAGTCCAGTGTGGCCCCGACCGTGGCAAACCCGCGCTATCGATCAACACCAGCCGATCCACCCGTTCAGGCTGCTCGCTTGCTGCCGCAATCGCCACAAGCCCGCCCATCGAGTGCCCCACCAGTTGCACATGCTCCAGTCCCAACCTATCTAGGAAAGCGTTAAGGAATTGCCCATACGACTCATCACTGTACTCAGCCAGCCCACCCGACTCACCAAAGCCCGGCAGGTCGAGCGCATATACATGGTAGCGGCTCGCCAGTGCGGGGAAAGTAAACGGGTACCATAGATCGGCTCCCGCTTGAAACCCATGCAGCAGCACTACCGGCGCCCCGGGATTCGATTCTCCCGCCTCGATATAGCGCACCCTCACGCCGTCCACATCTACGAAATGTTCGACATGTGGGCGCTTTCTGGTAACTCTTCGCATTGTACGTACTTCTATCATTTGCTTACGTAGTGGTACTCCTCGTCCCATTGCCACTCATCTTCCGGGATATTCTCCAGTTGCAAGTCGATCCGGGGCCTGAGCGGGTCAATGCGCTTCACGAGGTGGATGTCCACCACGCGGTTGTCATTGATACCCAGGTTCTCGCAAATAGCATCCTGCGCGATTTTCAACCCGCCATCAAGGTCGCGCTTCATAGGAGTGGCGAAATAAAAGTCTATAAAGAGCGACAGGTAGCCCGATCTCAGCGTGCTAATCACCACTTCGGGAAGTGCGCCCGAGAAGCGCATCTCGCTCATCCGGTCACTAACCAGGGCTTTCCACCGGCGCGCTTCAGCACTCAATACGCGCCGCCCGTTGACCGTCGCGTACTGGCTATTCACCCCCGGCGGCAAAGGCAAGCTGATGCGCAATCCCCCTGTCATGCTCCGATTATAGCATATCTCCACCGTCCTATCTCAATCTTGAAACTCCATGCCACCCTCTCCCCTCCCACTCTTCACGGCATTCGCTCCGACAGGATTTGGCCCCACACTCCACCTTGTCATTCTCAGCGCAGCGAAGAATCACCCTCCCGACCGCACCGCTGGGGATAAGGCGGCAACACCGCCATCCCTTCCCCTCCTTCGTGCCCTCTAAACCTTCGTGATGCTTCCACAATACTTTGGGTTCGCCCGCACTTCCCCTTCAAGTCATCCCCGCCTTGTAAACTCAAGACCCCCTTGCGTGTTATAATTAGTTAACATATTCAAACGAGGAGCCTAACCATATGGCAGACCCGCTAGACAAATTACTGATGTACATCGTGGAACATCCTGTTATGGAAGCTGAAAGCCGCGGCGCCGAGATCACCGCCAGCGCGACACAAAATGTACGCGAGGAAATCGTCAGCATAGGCGCGGACCAACGGCAGGACGCTACCCGGCTCTCGTCCTACTTCGCCGAGGGCATCAGGCGTGCAGCGCGCAACGGCGGCAGCGTGACGGTCGACGACACTGACCCCATGGGTAACGGCATTGCCGATGCGTTCGCCCGCTTCCTCGTCACCGTGAACCTCGCATCTTCCTCGAGCCGTGACCTCCCGAACGGGCACTACAGCTACGATTTCGATCTGAACTGGCCCCAGCTGCAGGCCATCGCACAACGGGCCGGGGTTGACCTCAACACAGTCGCAAGCACGGGCGGCGCCCCGACCCCTCGCTAAACACGACTAAGCGGGATCACGCATGATACAGGACCTCAAACCCACATGACCGCTGGCGACGAAGTAGCGTTCAGGTCAGATACTAGCGACGCACGTGAAGTCGCGCCCGACAGAGGAGTGGAGATCGGCGTTGTCGCTTCTCGTGTGGAGGGCGCTGTCCCGCGCAGGCCGTTCGCGCAACTGGAAGAACTGCTCGGCTATAACTTCAACGACAAGCTCTACGTGAGCAATGCTCTCGTTCACAAGTCATACCTGCACGCCGTCCCCGACCTCCCATACGGCTCGAACGAGCGCCTTGAGTTCCTCGGCGACTCTATACTTGGCTTTATCGTCTCCAGCGACCTCTACCTCGCATATCCCGATACCGACGAGGGGCAACTCACTGCCTGGCGTGGCGCCCTTGTGCGCTTGACTACCCTTGCCCAGGTCGCCGAGCCTCTTGACCTCGGCGAGTACATGTTCATGAGTCGTGGCGAAGAAGTCTCAGGCGGCCGCGTGCGCGGCACCAACCTGGGTCGGGCCATTGAGGCTCTCCTGGGGGCCGTCTACCTCGACGGCGGCATGGAAGCCACTCGTCAGGTGTGGCATACGATCCTCGGCGAAGGCGAAGTAATATCCAGGCTCATAGCTGAAGTCCTGCGCGCCGATTACAAGACCCAGCTACAGCAATTCACCCAGGCCCACCTCAAGCACACACCTCGGTACAGGCTGGTCGAAACCTACGGCCCCGATCATGCCAAGCAGTTCCATGTGGAAGTTGTGGCAGGCGAGCGCGTGCTTGGCGCCGGCGACGGCAGCAATAAACAGCTTGCCGAACAGGCAGCAGCCGAAAGCGCACTGGCCCTGCTAAAGTCAGAATTCGAGCAAGGAGAGCACCCAAGTGAAACGTGACTAGCGCCAAATGAGCCTTTCATAACCCGCCCATTTTGCCGTGTCGCCGCCCACTCTGCAAAAAGCAATGCCACAATTTGAAGACATGACCATATTTACCGGCAACGCCAACCCCGCGCTCGCCGAAGCCGTTGCTTCCCACCTTCATATGAGCCTCGGCAATATCCAGGTGTTCGAGTTCACCAACGAGAACATTTTCGTCAAGATAGACGAGAGCGTGCGCGAGAACGACGTCTTCATCGTCCAGCCGTTCACTACGCCTGTCCACCGCTCGATAATGGAGCTACTCGTCATGATAGATGCGGCCCGCCGCGCTTCCGCCGGCCGTATCACTGCCGTCATCCCGTACTACGCTTATGGGCGCACCGACAAGAAAGACCAGCCTCGCGTACCAATCACGGCACGCTTGATCGCCGACATGATCACTGTCGCCGGCGCCGACCGCCTCCTGACCGTCGACCTGCACGCCGGCCAGATACAGGGCTTCTTCCACATCCCGGTCGACGAGCTAACCGCCATGTACATTCTGGCCGACTACTTCCGTAAGAAGCGCATCCCCGACCGCGTAGTAGTCTCCACGGACATAGGAAACGCCAAGCGGGCACGCAACTTTGCCGAGCTGATCAACGCGCCTCTCGCCATCGTAGAAAAGCGGCGCACGGGTAACGCCGACCAGACCGAAGTCCTGAACCTCATCGGCGACGTAAGAGGCAAAACAGCCATCCTGGTCGACGACGAGATCGATACCGCCGGTTCGATGTGCCAGGCAGTAACCGTCGTCATGGACAACGGCGCCACGGGCGTATATGCCGCCTGCGTGCACGCGGTTCTGTCCGGCCCCGCCGTCGAGCGCCTCAGAGAAAGCCCCATCCTCGAGCTGGTAACAACCGACACAATCCCCATCCCACCAGAAAAACACCTAAAGAACATGAAGATACTCAGCGTCGCCCCCATGCTCGCCGAAACAATGTGGCGCATCCATTCCGGCACCTCAGTAGGCGCCATGTTCGACGCCAACAAACAGGACGTCCTCGACAACAACTAACGCTCAATAAAAAAGAGGGCGGCCGACTTTAGTGGTCGACCGCCCTCTTTCTTGTTACCTTTGTTCGACTATCATGCTGTGCCGCTGCCCACAGCCTCCAGGACGGGAGCCGCAGGAACTACTGCTTCAGAAGGCCGCCTCCAACGCAGGTTGGGCTCACGGGCCGCCCCAACCTCGTCTAGGCGCGAAACCTCCGTCGTATGAGGTGCGTTATGCAGCAGCTCAGGATCTTCGTGAGCTTCGTGAGCAATCTTCCTCATCGCATCAATGAACTGGTCCAGCGTTTCCTTCGACTCCGTCTCGGTCGGCTCGATCATCAGTGCTTCGGGCACGATCAACGGGAAGTAAACAGTCGGGGGGTGCATGCCGTAATCGATCAGCCGCTTCGCGATATCCATCGTGGCGCAACCCGTCTCGGCCTTGATATTCTTGCCCGATAGGATCACTTCATGCATGCACATTCGATCGTGCGGCAGATAGTACCAATCCTTCAGTTGCACACGGATATAGTTCGCGTTGATGATCGCGTCCTCGCTAACCCGCTTCAACCCGCGCAACCCCAGGTGGCTGATATACGTGTACGCTCGAACGTGCATCCCGAAGTTGCCCCAGAAGTTCTTCACGCGTCCGATACTCTTAGCAGGTTGCCTCAATGTATAGTTCTCTCCTTCCTTGACCACGATCGGCCCCGGTAGGAAGTCCGCGAGAATCGACTTGCAGGCAACAGGCCCGCTGCCAGGACCGCCTCCACCATGTGGAGTAGTAAACGTCTTGTGCAGGTTGATGTGCATCACGTCAAAGCCAAGGTCTCCGGTCCGCAAGTGTCCCACGAGGGCGTTCAGGTTCGCGCCGTCCCCGTACATCAGGCCGCCCGCCTTGTGCACCATCTCGCTGATTTTCAGTATGTTCGGCTCGAACAACCCCAGCGTGCTCGGCACAGTAAGCATGATACCCGCGACACGGTCCGACAGGCTGGCCTCCAGCGCTGCGAGATCCATGTTGCCGTCGGGCCCCGACTTGAGCGACACCATCTTGAAGCCTGCCGACGCGGCCGTGGCTGGGTTCGTGCCATGGGCCGAGTCCGGTACGAGGATGATGTCGCGATTGTTGTCGCCGCGCGCCCTATGATAAGCGCGGATCATCAGGATTCCCGTGAACTCGCCCTGAGCGCCCGCTGCAGGCTGAAGCGACACAGTCTCCATTCCCGAAATCTGCGCCAGCATATTCTGCAGTTCGTATTGCACCTGTAAAGCGCCCTGGACCGACTCTTCGGGCTGGTAGGGATGTATGTGCGCAAAGCCCGGCATTATCGCCACGTCTTCATGTACCTTGGGGTTGTACTTCATTGTGCACGACCCCAGCGGGTAAAAGCCCGTGTCTATCGAGTAATTCTTCTGACTGAGACGAGTGAAGTGGCGTGTCATGTCGATCTCCGACACTTCCGGCAGGTCCAGTTCGCCCCGTAGATAGCGCGCATCCAGTTGAGGCGCTTCGTCCATATCCACTTCGGGCAGCGAGAAGCCCACGCGTCCGGGGCTGCTCAAATCAAAAATCAAAGGTTCTGTAGCCATGTGATCTCCTATGCGCGGTCGGCGCACCTGTTACGAATTCCCGCTATGATCCCATCTCTGCAAGCAGTCCCACCAGCTTGGTCATCTGCTCTTTGGTCGTTAGTTCCGTACAGCAAAGTAGCCACGCGTTAGATGTGCCTTCCACCTCGGTGAAGCCACTTATGTCCAGGCCGCCCACAATCCCATGTGCCAGCAGGCGCTTGTTCAATTCGCGCGGCGCGATGGGCGTCTGAACGGCGAATTCCTTGAAGAACGGATCGCGGCTCAGGATCTTGTATCCCGGCAGCTTCGCGATTCGATTAGCCAGGAAATGCGCGTTCTGGTACGAAAGCTCTGCCACTCGCTTCAGGCCCTGCGGCCCCATGCAGGTCAGGTACGCCGTCGCGGCAACCGCCATCAACGCCTCGTTCGTGCAGATGTTAGAAGTCGCCTTCTCGCGGCGGATATGCTGCTCGCGGGTCTGCAATGTAAGCACGAAGCCCCGCTTGCCGTCCTTATCTTTGGTCATGCCCGCGAGCCTGCCCGGCATCTGCCTTACATATTTCTCTTTGGTAGCAAACAAACCGCAGTACGGCCCGCCGAACGACATCGGTATTCCCAATCCTTGACCTTCGCCGATGGCAATATCCACGTCCAGCTCTCCCGGGCTCTTCAGCAGGCCCAGCGAAATCGGGTCGTAAACTTCAATAAGTATCGCGTCAGCAGCATGCACGCGCTCTGCCAGGTCCGAGAAATCGCGTATTTCGCCGATGAAGTTGGGGTTCTGGATGATCACACAGGCCACGTCGCGAGGCAGTTCCTGCGAATCAGAGAAGTGTGCATCGTGCTCGATGAACTCAATCCCATGCCCGTCGCTGAAAGTCTTGAGCACTGCCTTGTGTTCCGGGTGAAGTCGCGGAGATACCCACACCTTGTTTCGCTTCGTGATCGAGCACGCCATCACGGCTGCCTCTCCCAGCGCCGATCCGGCATCATACATCGAGGCGTTCGCCACGTCCATGCCCGTTAGCTGGCAAATCAGCGTCTGAAACTCGTAGATCTGCTGCAGCGTCCCCTGGCTCAGTTCGGGTTGATACGGCGTATAGGCCGTATAAAACTCTGAGCGCGACATGATGCGGTACACCGCGCTCGGCGAGTAGTGGTTGTAAGAGCCAGCGCCCAGGAAAGTCGCGTTATGCAAGGCATCAGCGTTGCGCTCCGACAACTGCCGCATATGGGCCATTAGCTCCGGCTCGCTCAGCGGAGCGGGCAATTCAATCTGAGGGTCAATGACAGAGGACGGCACGTCCGTATAAAGGTCCTTGATGCTACTGACCCCGATAGTGGCCAGCATCTCCTGCCTTTGCGCCTCTGTATTCGGCGTATATACCATTTACTTTGCTCCTATTTTCTTGATCTAAGACATCGTTGCCTGCCGCCGTTGCTATCCTGCCACTGTCTCGGGCAGCGTAGCCAGCAGTCTTTGCTCACCGTTATGCTCCGAATAGAGCCACACAATTCCCGCCGCCTGCGTTCCAACTAGATAAGCGGCCACGGGTTCAAACATTGCCGGCCAAACACTCTTCTCCAGTCGCGCCACAGCATCGGCGACTGAGAAGAACTCGACTTTCTGCACAACTTCGTCCGGATCGGCCTGGGCAACTACTCCGCTCCACTCGCCTATCTCAAACACGAACGAAACTGCCTGCAGAGCCTGCGGTCTGTCCACCACGTGCGTCACGCTAACCAGCTTGCCGATCCTGTCTATGATCAGCCCCGTCTCCACGCGTACCTCTCGCACAAGTCCATGAGCCAGCGACTCACCTTGTTCGAGCCTGCCACCCGGCAATGCCCATGTCGGATAGGGGTCGCCGGCACCGAACTGATACACAAGCAGGATCTTTTCGTCCTGACGGATCAACGCAGAACTCGTGATGACTACCCCTGCTTCGTTACTTTCAGGCAATGTTTGTCTGCTTCTATCCATCCATCCCGGAGCTTTCGGATAACTTAGCCCTGCGACTTCTCGAACTCGTCGTAGGTCTCTGGATCCATCAGGTCATCCAGCTCCGATAAGTCGCTTGGCCTGACCCTGACAAACCAGCCACCCGCGAAGGGGTCCGAATTCAACAGCCCCGGTTCGTCCAGCAAGGCTTCGTTGCGCTCGACCACCTCGCCCGACACCGGACTGTAAAAGTCGGCTGCCGCCTTCACACTCTCAAGCGCGCCGATCGCGTCTCCTTTGGTCACTGTAGACCCTACCGTGGGCATATCAACGTACACCATGTCCCCTAGCTGCGTGGCGGCGTAGTTGGTTATGCCGACCTCGGCCACGTCACCGTTCACTCGGACCCACTCGTGCTCGTTCGTGTACTTGTTGTCGCGGGGGTTTTCCATCAGTTCCTCCATTCCGGTCTGTTGATTTGGGGTTGATTTTTCATGCGGTTCGCTGCCTTACGCGCTTTTAGCTCAGTAAGGCTTCTTGTACATTGGCCGGGGCGTTACCACAATAGGCACCGGCTTGTCACGTATCATGACGTCAAGTTCTGTGCCCTTCGCGTTCAGGCCCGCCTTCACCCAGGCCATGCCAATGAACTTATCCAGCGTAGGTCCATACGATCCGCTCGTCACGTCGCCTACGACCTCGCCGTCCTTCGCGATGTTGCAGTGTGACCTCGGCACTCCACGTCCCGTCACAATGAAGCTGATCATGCGTTGGCCGCCTGTGTCATCTGCTGCTGCTTGCAGGGCTTCGCGCCCCACGAAGTCCACTCCCTTATCCAGCTTGACGAACCTACCAAAGCCCGCCCACACAGGGTTGCGGTTGCCCGCGGCCGCCACGTCGCTCCCTGAGAGCGGCAGTGACGCCTCAAGACGCAGTGTATCTCGTGCGCCCAACCCCGAAGGGGCCGCGCCGTTGTTGACGAAGAGCCTCCACATCTTGATAGTCTCTTCAATGGGGAAGAATAGCTCGAACCCGTCCTCTCCGGTGTAGCCCGTACGCGATATGCGACACGGCACACCTGCAACGTCGCCCTTCGTGGCCCAGAAGAACTTGATCTGCGATAGATCAGTCGCGGTGAACTTCTGCAGCATAGCCGCCGCGCCCGGGCCCTGTATGTCCAGCTTGCCCGTTTCATCCGACTCGTTTATCAAGTCCACATCCAACCCGCGCTGGTCCCGCAGCTGCTTCAGCCACGCGAAGTCAGACAGGAGCGGCGCCGCGTTTACGCAGATGAACGTGTGATCGCCGAAGTTGTAGACTATGCAGTCGTCGATCACGCCACCATCTCGGTTGCACATGAACGAGTATTGCGCCTGCACAAGCCCCAACGCCGCCACATTATTGGTCGTGGCGATGTTCGCCAGTAGTGCCGCATCGCGCCCCACAAGCACGAACTCCCCCATATGGCAAGTGTCAAATATCCCAACGCCTGATCGTACCGCCTTATGTTCCTCGATAATACCTTTTGTGTACTGCACAGGCATCATCCATCCGCCAAACTCAACCATGCGCGCGCTCAGCGCAACATGTTCGTCGTAGAGCGGAGTGTGCAATGGTTCGGCTACGAAAGCCGCGGGCGCCATACTGTCTGCCGCCTCCTTCAGTGAGGTCAAATCGTCATTGATTGATTTTGTGTCCAAATCGTGCACCCCTTTCCAGTTAGATAACAAAAAAGGACAGTCGGAAGCGGTCTGCTTCCTCTGTCCTCGTGCCTGCGAGATTAGCCTTTCGGCGGTGCTCCATCGGCGTTCCAAGGGGAACTCTCCAGAGGGTTCTGTGCTGCGCAGTCTACTTTGCCTGAGAGTTTCAGCCCACCACCCGGCGGCCTTTCCC
This sequence comes from Chloroflexia bacterium, assembly GCA_038203825.1. Lineage (GTDB taxonomy): Bacteria > Chloroflexota > Chloroflexia > QHBQ01 > JADMIH01 > JADMIH01. The sequence goes on from JBBRDO010000002.1 coordinate 116,257, forward strand.
CTTCGGCGCTTTGCTTTTGCAAGTAAAGTCTCTCCTGCGCGCGCTCTGTAATTATAGCACTCGCAATAAGCCTAGTCAATCTAATTGCACGCGTCCTCTCCCCAACACGCACACAGGCATCACCTATGCGTACAGCCACGATGTTCACTGAAACATCCCCGACTCGGCCCTCGTATACTGTGCAGGCAACAATTCAAACCAATACAAGTCGGCCAGGAGGGCCCAATGGAAATCTATGAAGCGCTGTACACTACCCGAGCAATGCGGCGACTGAAGCCCGATCCCATCCCCTACGATGTGCAGGCGCACATCCTCGATGCCGCCATTCGCGCACCCCACATCGGCGAGGGCTGGCGATTCATCCTGGTCGACGATCCTGAGATCAAATCCCAGCTCGCGCCGCTCTACAGGCAGGCGATGGAGCGTCTGGCCGGTGCCCCGCTTGCTTTCCTCGCCGCCCAGATGAAGGACGACTCGTCAATGGCTCGGACCGTGCGCTCAGGCGTTCACCTGGGGAATCACTTTGCCGAAGTCCCTTTACTCCTGGTTGGATTCGGCCGTACCCGCGATGGCAGCGGCATCTACCCCGCCCTCTGGAGCGCAATGCTCGCCGCCCGCGCCGAAGGCGTCGGCTCTACCCTCACAGGGATGCTCCAAAGCTTCTATTCTGACGAAGTGTTTGACTTGCTTGGTGTTCCCAAAGATGCCGGCTGGGTTCAGCATGGTGTCGTTGCAATGGGCTACCCTACCGGCAAATGGGGCGTCGCCCCTCGCAAGCCGGTCCAAGAGTTCGCCGCACGCAACAGCTGGCAAGGGGACCTCGGTTTCACCGTCCCCGAGCCACTCTGGCCTTAGCCTTCGTATCCGGCGCAAATCCCGGCACCTACCATGCCCAATATAATATACTCATGCGAGCACCTTGCTCCCTTTACAGCCCTCCGCCAATGTGAGAAGGCACTACGTCCTAGTTTGCGAATTAAGGAGGTTAGCGGACTATGAGTAAGCTGATAAATGAGACGGCTACCGTGGAGAGTCTTTCCGGTGGCCTCCTGCTTATCCACCATAGTCAGTCCTGGGATAACGACTTCAGCATGGGCGGCGATCTCGTCTGCGAGGCCACCGCTGCACACTGGCTCGCAGACCACGTTGAAGTAGCGACATCAGACTCCTGGGATACTCCCGATGTCGACCAGGATCTGCCCCCCGACCACTTCCGTATATATTCCCGCGGCGGCGAACACGGCGAGGACATCAACGTCAACATCCACAATCACCGCGATCCTGCAGTTCCGCGCGGTCAAGTCTATGCTTTGAGCGGGATCTCGTTGGCAGCAGCCATGAAGATCGTCGCTCAGTTACGTACCCTCAAGCCTCAATAGGCCAGTGGAACGACGCCTTAGCCTTGATTTCCCGATTGATCAGTGTGGGTTCCCAGTTACCCTGCTGTCACTTAACCCGCCTCAGCCTTGCGTGCTTCGTCGATCACCTCGTCAAAGTTTCGGTTCATGTTAATCGGCTCGGTGAAGGTCAGCCTGTAACCGTCGGGGTCCTCAATCGTGCATTCCCTCGAGTTCCACGTCATGTCCGCCGGCGGCACAGCGATATGTGCACCATGCACTTCAGCCCGCGCCGCAATCTCGTCCACCGTCCTACCGGCCAGGTACGCGCTGAAGCTGAGCGTGACTCCCGCTCCGCGCTTGCCCGGCTCGACTGGGCGCGCCCCCAACAGCAGGTCGGCATATTTCACCCAGCGCAAGTGCGCCAGCAAAGGCACTCCTCCCGGCCCATCCATAGTAAATATATGCCGAAACCCCAGCGCTTCCTGATACCAGCGCGACGACGCTGCCAGGTCCGTCGCGTTCAGAATAGGAAAGGACGGCATCGGGTATATTTCTTCGTTTGTGTTCATCATGTAGCTGCTCCTTAATTGGTAATTTACATCCCAACCGGCTTGACCTACGCCTCTTTAGCCGGATACTCTATCAAGCATAAAGCATGACGTAACGTAATGGTCAAGAGCGATTTCGGGCAATTTCACCATTATCCGGTTATTGGATAACGGCCTCTGGATCTCGCACAGGTGGCTCTTGACTCTGACGTAACGTTACCCTTTATACTGGATGCAGAAAGGAGGTAAGAGTTTGGATCGACGTTTTTATCGTACAGGCCAGTTTGCTCGCAGAGCCGGTGTATCGGTGCGTACCCTGCGCTTCTACGACAAGGAGAGCTTGCTAACCCCCGCACAGCACAGCGACGCCGGATACCGCCTCTACACCGACGAAGATCTGGCGAACTTGCAGCAGATTCTTGCCTTCAAGTTCCTCGGCTTTTCGCTGGGCGAGATCAAGGCGCTCCTGCATACAGGTTCAGACCCGCGCTCCCTTGGCGACGTGCTGGCACAACAGAAAGCCATGATGCAGGCCAAGCGTTCCCAGCTTGACGGCATCATAAGGGTACTCGCCCAAACCGAGGAATTGTTACAGGGAGGCCAATGTGATTGGAATTCCCTTGTTAGGGTAATCCAGGCCATACGAATGGAACAAAATAAAGACTGGGCGAAGAAATACTTCACCAGCGAGCAACTGGACCGGATGCAGCACGTATCTGACCAATCATATGGCGATGAGGCGCAAGCCAGGATCGCAGCCCGCGCTTCCGAGTGGACCGAGGCCGATCACGAACTAGTCAACCCCCTATGGGATGCCGTAAACCAGGACATAGCACGTCTGGCCGCAGGGGAGGCCGACCCCGCAGGCCCCGCCGCACAAGGCCTGGCCGCGCGCTATAGTGCTCTCATTGAGGGTTTCACGGGAGGCGATCCCGAGATCGCCAAAGGCCTGAACAAATGGTGGGAAAACTTCAGTGCTCTCCCCGAAGACCAAAAGCCCTTCGAGTCGCCCCATAACAAAGAACAGATGGCATGGCTAAACGCGGCCCTATCAATCTATCGCAAGGACCATCGCTGACATTACCAGGTGGCGACTACTTGCCGAACTCACTCGCACGACCTTTGACCTCACAAAACAAGAGTGAGGACCCCTGTACAAAACCCACAGGTCCTCACTCTTGTTTCTCACAAACTGCTATCCGCTAGTCGGGTACCAAGTAGCACTCCTCCCCTCTACTTCGAGATAAACGTCTTCCAGTCCCCGAGCGCGGGCAGTTCACCGCTGTTAATCTGCGCCTGCCACTGCTCATCCGTTAGCCGGTTGCTCGTCGGCTGGATAAACTCGTACTGGCTGTAAATCCCGCCGCGAGTCAGCACCAGTTTCCCGTCCATAGGCACTACCACATAAAGCTCCATGATCCTGCCTGTGCCTTCTTCCAGAGCCATCTCGCCGGCTTCGCCGCCCGTAGCTATGTCTGCTACGACAGCAGCATCCTGGTCATGTACATCCACGTTCGCCGGGTTATTGGGATCGGGCGGATCCGCCGCCGCCGACGTGATGTGCTCCAGTGTCCCACCATAGAACTGAATCAAATTGTACTCATCGTCGCTAAGGGGCGTATTGCTTAGCTCCTTCTCGCTGATGTGCTTGAGGTCGATTGCCGTGTTGTACAGCGTTTGCAGCGTGTTATAGTCCGACACCTCGAACTCGTTTGCCGATTTCTCAAGCAGTCCTCTCGACATCAGCCCATCGCGGGTCATTCCGATAAGCGCCGCTATCCGAGCATAGAACTCCGGCTCCGGTTCCGCGTAGCCCTTGATTACGTCCGGTGGCCCGCCGCCCATCTCGGCCATAACCTGCTTCGCATAAAGTATCGTGTCATGCTTCAGCTCGGTGTAGCTGCCGTTGACCGTGTTGAGGTCCTTTCGTGTCCACGCCTGGTTGGTCATGAAGCTCGGATAGCCGCTGTTCGCCGCCTTCGGCTCTAGCAAAGGCCGGAACGCGTATAGCCACGACCAGTACAGGTTCTCCGTCCACTGCGAGTCCGCCAGGCTTCCAATCTGGCCCCTAACCTTGTCCATTTGCGCCGGATACTTGGCAAACTGCGTGTCGCCCCGTCCATCGAGGATACTATAAGCCTCGCTCGACCCTAGCGCTGCCGAGAAGTCGAGCGCCGAGGGCAGCCAACGCTTCTTGTCGTCTGTGCCCACTTCCCGCCAGATCAGCTGGCCGAAAGTATACTCGTCCAGCGTGAACCTCTGGCCCATTAGCCTCATGCCCTTCGTCACCGCTTCCTTGTCCTCATCGATGAACACCACCATCGAATTGACCTTAGGCCCCGCCAGCGACTTCGCCAGTTCCTGGAACGCCGCAATCTTGGTATCATCCGCCGTCGTGACAGCATTAGCGTTCGTCCCCAGGGCCTCCGCCATCAGCGGCGCGTAATCGCGGTACGTCAGGTCGTCCGATTTGCCCACGAAGAAGCTGGTCGGGTCATAGATCTGCGACCACAACGTTGCCGCGTCCTGCTCACCGGCCCTCGCGCTCTGCAACGCCTGCGTCAGCAGAAGGGCCGATCGCGTCTCTTCCACACTCTTCAGTCTGAAAGTTATCCGCCCAAACCACATCATCGTGCTGAAGTACCGCTTCAACTCGTCCGAGCGCGTGTAGTGCCCGCGAGGCACATACTGCGTGAAGTCTTCCAGGTACGGATCACTGTCGCCAATTCCCATTACCGCCGAAGCTCCAATCGAAGCGTGCGAGGCGATCTGCGCAAGGTCAGCGTTCACCTCGGTCTGCACTGCTGCTGGCACACTGAAGCTCGGGTCGATCAGCTTGGCCGCGACCGACAGGTAGCCCAGGTTCCGGCGCGCGGCCGCTTCCGCCCCTGTCCCCTTCAGCGAGTCGTACTGCACCTGCGTCTCATTCACGAGCGCCGTGGTCAGGCTCTGCAAATACGGAATGAGATATTTGGTCTCCGTGTCCCGCAGCAGCTTATCGAAGATCAGGTGGTAAACGTGCAGTACCGAGTCCGTCGTTACGAAAACGGGCTTCTGGTCATACCGCGCATCCTCATATAACTGGAAGAACTGCTTGTACTGATCCCCCGTAGGGAACTGAGCCACAAAGTTGTTCTGCTCAAGCAAGGCCTGTGCGCTCGACGACAGCGTGTAATCATCCTTGTTCGATACATTACTCAAGCCGCTTGCCGTCTGGTACGACTGCACCGCCGGAATCACCGATGACGGCTCAAGCTTGAAGTCGGCGAACTTGAGCGTGCGCGAAGTCGTTCCGCTGTTATAGCGCCAGTCGTAGTAGTGCGCTCCTATGTTTCCCATTTGCACCTTGAAGCCCTCAGGCGCGTCTGGCTGGTAGGTCACCACTCTGCGCTGGAACAGTTGCACCAGCACATCCGTCTGCTGCCCCGCCACCTTGACGTTCGCCCAGTACGGCTCGGAGATAGCGTACCCCGTCGTATAGAACCACGGGTCAGACAGCTTGGCATCACTGGTCGTGCCGTCCGGGTTTACCACCGGACCGCTCAGATTGAGGAATGCCCACATCTGGTCGGCGATATTGTGCTTCGTCTCTACATTGTAGAACCCGTACTTCACAGCATACTTATCGTACGCCGCGTCCGACTTCACGGTGCCGGCCTTATCCACGCTCAAATCGGCAACCTGCCCTGTCTGGTCCTCTGCCGGGTGATCGCCCAGCGTTGTGTTCGCCAGGTTCACAAAAGATGCGTAAGTGGGCGCGTTCACATCGTCGTTGTCCGACGCTAGGGGGATGTCTGCCGGCTGACTATCCTGGTACTCCGCGTCGCCAACCTGTACCTTGCCTGAAACCAACTCTACTGTCAGCAACCCGTTCGTCACATAAAACGGGTTGCTCTTGTCTCCCGCCGGATCATTAATTTCCATGCGGCTCTTGTCGAAATACTGTACCCGCCTGTAGCCGCCTACGCCCTGCGCGTAAGGCTCCATGAGCGACTCGCCGGGAATCGGCCCCCAGTAAAAGCTGCGCTTCAACGCGCCGTCTGCTACGGGCTTGTCCGTGCGAATCCAGACGCTCTTGAACGACGCATCCCCGAAATCCGCTGCTGATGCTGTTGATGATGTATACGCCGACATTGCCGGCAGAAGGGTCAGGAGTATAGCGCTCGCTAGGACGTACTTAGCTCTGTTACTTTTAGACATGGTTTTAGCTCCTTCCTATAACTTACGAAGACCATCCCACGATATTATAACACCACTCGTTCCACCTACGAGCAGCCCAAAATCCAGCCAATACCATAACGGCTGTACCTTCGAATAGGTTCCGCCCTGTCCTCCCGCGCCGGTAAATCCGGTGTCCTGCTACTTACGAAGCCAGCGCAAAAGCGTAGTGCCGTCGGTGAATCCCAAAGGGAGCAGCGACCCTACCGTGAACACCAGGAAGTTGTCCGCAGTGAAGAAAAGCGCCGCCCACCACTGGTAAGCGCCCGGCGGCAAAAGCAAAGTAACGATCCCAAAGACCACCGCAAGTATAAAGCTTCGAATGGGTCCGCCCAGCGCTCGACGGATGTGAATCTCTGCGGGCAAAGTTGGCTCGTCGGCCGGGTAAATCGAGCTACTCAGCAGCCACCAAAACCGCACCCCAATCATAGGATAGCCTGCTTTGCGTGCCGTCTGTGCGTGGCCTAACTGGTGCATCAGCTCAGCGATCCAATGCAGAATCGCCCCCACCAGTCCGAGCGTCACCCCTTCTATCACCGATAGCCTCAGAAATATGACAACCGCCGCACCCAGCACCACCCACAATGCCAGCGATCCCAACAGCGCCGAGTTGTCTGCCGTCAGCTTTAATCCTCGTATCGTCCCCAGGTCCATCTCTGTTGTTTGCGCGTCGTCCATGGTCATCTGACCTACCCTTAGGGTTATATGTCGTCAGACCTTATGATAGTAGATCGCTTCCCCCTTGACAAGCGATCCTACACGTCGTCCATGTCCGTCTGTTCGTCCTCATCCGGTGCAAGTACCCGCTGCAACACCGGCCCTATCGTATCATACCCGAAACCTCGCCTCGCCAGGAACGACGAGAGCCTGCGCTTGGCCGTGACAGGGTCCAGGTTCGACAGCACGCGCATCCGTTTGCGCGCCAGGGCAAGGGCCGTCGCTTCGTCGCTGCCAGGCGCCGGCTCATCGTCCGTTATGCCCGCATCAAAAGCCACCTGAGCCGATTGCTCCTCGCGCTCTGCCTGCTCCTCCTGGTACTCGCTCAGCGCGGCGTCCACCACATCCTGCGGCACTCCCTTCTGCCGCAGCTCCGAGCGCAACAGGCGCGGTCCGCGCGGCGAGAACGTCTGGCGATTCCCGATCCAGAAGCGCGCGAACGCCTGGTCGTCCACGTATCCTTTCTTGCGCAGGCGCTCCATCACCGCCTCGATCTGCTCCGGCGCGATCCTCTTCTTCCGAAGCCTCTGCTCCACCTCCCGAGCCGAGCGCGGCCTGTACGACAGGAAGTTGAGCGCGAACTCGTACACCTGCGCCTCTTCCTGCGCCGCCTCCAGGCGCCTGATACGCTCCGGCGGGCACGCCTGCCCCACTGTCAGCCGCTCCGCCGCGGCCACGTCAAGCGACACGACCAGCGCGTGCTTGCCGTCAATGAACACGTGTACCTTATCGGCGTTCATCGGGTCAGCGTGGAGGGCTGTAATTATGTTTTGGCTGCTATCCATAAAATCTACCGTCCGGATCAGAAAGACCACGAAGGTTTGGCTCTTCGTGGTCTTCCAGTACTTACAATACCTGCCTAAAACTCGGCTTCGTCATCCTCTTCATTGTCCGGCTTGCCCGTGCCATTCTTCGATGGGCTGGTAGCAGCGATGGCAATCGTTGCCGCGCCCTTCTCAGCCATGTTCTGCCTGATCAACGCCTCGATCTCGTCCGTAAGCTCAGGGTGTCCCTTCAGGAACTCCTTGACGTTCTCGCGGCCCTGGCCCAGTCGCTGGTCGCCGAATGAGTAGAACGCGCCCGACTTGCGCAGCACATTCAACTCGGTTCCCAGGTCCACTATCGAGCCGATGCGGCTGATGCCTTCGTTGAACATTATGTCAAACTCGGCAGTGCGGAAAGGCGGAGCTACTTTGTTCTTCACTACCTTCACGCGCACCCGGTTGCCCGACACGTCCGTGCCCTGCTTGATCGACTCCACGCGCCGGATTTCCATTCGAACCGAGGCATAGAACTTCAACGCCTGCCCGCCCGTGGTGGTCTCGGGATTACCGAACATCACACCGATTTTCATGCGTATCTGGTTCACGAAGATAAGCGAGCACTGGCTCTTGGATACAGCCCCCACCAATTTTCGGAGCGCCTGCGACATCAGACGCGCCATCAAGCCAACGTGGCTGTCGCCCATCTCGCCTTCAATCTCTGCACGAGGCACGAGGGCTGCCACCGAGTCCACGACGATCACATCAATAGCCCCCGAGCGCACCAGTGTCTCAGCGATCTCCAGCGCTTGCTCGCCGTTGTCAGGCTGCGAAATAAGCAGTTGGTCCAGGTTCAAGCCGCATCGAGCGGCATATTCGGGGTCGAACGCATGCTCGGCGTCGATATAGGCTGACACGCCGCCCGCTTTCTGCGCTTCTGCCATAATATGGTAGCACAGTGTCGTCTTGCCCGAAGACTCCGGCCCGTAGATTTCGGTCACGCGCCCGCGAGGTACGCCCCCGCCGCCCAGTGCAAGATCTAGCGCAATCGAGCCTGTCCCTATCGACTCCACCTGCATCTTGTTGCCATAGTCCACCATGCGCATGATCGAGCCTTTGCCAAATTGGCGGTCGATCTGGGCTATGGCGTTATCAAGAGCCTTATCGCGTTCTTTTTCTACTGCCATCTTAATCTCCTTAGAAGTTCTCTAACACAATAATATCACAATCTCAGGCTAAATTCTCTGTTAAGGCAGAAGCATAAAACAAACTGATCGCCTCCTCCGTGCCTGGGCACATTTATCGCTCATTTGTTCTACTCTGCTAGCTAATTGTACAAGAATTATTGCTGTTTGTCAACTGTGGATAACCCTGTTGACACGCGGAAAACGATGCCGCTAAATCCCAAACAACCCGACGAAACCACGCCTCTCCGCCTTATCATTCCGAGCGTCCCCCACGGACACCGAACCACCCTCTTCCCTTCCCCACCACACGACAGCCTCTTATCGACTTCTGTCATTCCTTGCTCCGCTCAGAATCACCTCCCCGCCGTGTACTGCCCTGGGCAATCAGACCCCGTTGCCTTTGTCATTCGGAGCGTAGCGAAGAATCACCCTCCTCACCTCCCTGCCCACCAAAGCCTCCCCACTCCGGGGGAACTGCACCTGAACCCCAAGAATAGCCCAAATGGCCTAGCCAAAATGTGTCGCATTTCCAGCCTCTCAGGTCATTTAGTATATGCAAGGCGAATAACTTCCCCGCGACAAGTTATCCGTCCCACACAAACCAAATATAGCTGGCAACGAGCGCTACCTACTCTACTGTCCTAGGCACCAGCACACCGGGCGGGCACGCTCTCCCAGCCACAGTCCTAAGCAATGGTCCAAGAGAACCACCAGCTATCATATGCTTCGTAAGTACAACTTACGAGCCCTTATCACTTATCACGTATCAGTTCCGGTCCGCAAGGGTAGGTCCCTGGCACCGCAAGTGCGCCGAAGGTGCTCTTGTCTCTAAGGAACATCAGCTTCCGCAAGCATCCTTACTCCCACAAGCAAATCCAAGCACCTCTTCTACGTTCTCTCTATATCAACAACATGACCCACCTTTACCCACCCACCCATAGCCCCTCCCCAATCCCAATCAGGATAGGCGGGAACCCTCCAGGCATGAGAAACAACCAAACAAATAAGACAACACTCTCATGCCCACCACAAACCAGGAGCCTACCCTTGACCCAACACACCGGCTTTGACTAATCAAAGCCTGACTTACTAGCCCCCAATAGTGGTGAGGTGCACGGCGGCACCCACCAACAACCGGAGAACGCTTGCTCTCCCCCTCTTACCCCGCAGCAAATAACATGGGCCGGGTACTGCTCCCCTATGCTGCTCGTGAGGCCCGACCTCCCTCACCCTCAGCCACCAACAAGAATAGCCAGCAGGTAGAGTGACCCCCACACCATGGTCTCACTCTACCCGCTGGCCTTCCACCCAATCCCTAACCTTTCTTCTCTTCCTTCGCGCTCTCTGTGCTCTCCGCGTTCTCTGTGATCAATGCCCAATCC